>JAEERN010000155.1 GCA_016285815.1 Clostridiales bacterium | reverse complement strand
GAGAAGGTCTCGGAAGAGAACGCGGAAGAGAACGCGGAAGAGAACGCGGAAGAGAACGCGGAAGAGAACGCGGAAGAGAACGCGGAAGAGATCGGGACAGAGCCTTCCGAAAAATCCGGCGAAGAGCGCTCCGGAGAGATCCCCGCCGTGGCCGGCGAAGAGGCCGGCGGCGAGACTTGGATGCGGGCCATTTTGGACGAGGCCTCTCCGGCGGAGGGACCGGAAGCGGATCCCGAGAGCGAGAGCCGGTTCGCCGCCATCGTCAGCGGGGACGGAGAGGAGGACGGCGCGGAATGAAGGGCTTTCGGAATTTCCGCCAGGGCGTTGGGTATCAGCTCCGCGAGAGCTTCCGCGTTCTGTGGAGCCACCGGCTGGCCAACACCGGCGCGGTGCTGCTGCTGATCTTCTGCCTGCTGGTCACCGGCGCGTTCGCGCTGCTGATGCTCAACCTGAACCGTCTGGCCGACGAGATCGGCGCGGTCAACGAGGTCCGCGTCTACGTAGAGGAGACGGCGCCGCCGGAGGCGGCCGCCGCTGTGGGAGACGAGCTTTTGAAGCTGGACAACGTCCGTGAGATCCGCTTCGTCTCCAAGGAAGAGGCGCTGGAGTCCCTGCGCGGCGACTTCGGCGACCTGTTGGACGGGCTGGAGGACGACAACCCACTGCGGGACGGCTATCGCGTCGAGCTGGCCGACCAGGCGCGGATGAAGGAGACCGTCGACGCCGTTTCGGCCATCCCGAACGTGGCGAAGGTCAGCTATAACGCCGAGGTGGCCGAGCGCTTCGTCGAGGTGCGGAACGTGCTGGGACTGGCGGGACTGGGCGTCGGCGTGGTGCTGGCGCTGGTCAGCGTGTTCATCGTGTACAACTCCATCCGCATCGCGGCCTCGACCAAGCGGTCGGAGATCGAGATCATGAAGACGGTGGGCGCCACCAACGCCTTCGTCCGGACGCCGTTCCTGATCGAGGGGCTGATCCTCGGGATCTTCGGCGCGGCGGCGGCTTACGGGCTGGCGGCGCTGGGCTATCTCAAGCTGTTTTTGCCCGCGGCCGGGCGGCTGGCCTTCGTCAGCGCCGTGCCCTTCGACGCGGTGGCGGTCCCGCTGGCCGCGGTCTACGCCGCCGTCGGCGTGCTGATGGGGCTTCTCGGCAGCAGCATCGCCATCAACCGCTATCTGAAGCACTGAAACACACGGTCGAAGATCCGCGCCGGAACCGGCGCGGCCCAGAGAGGTTTTTAGCATATGCGTAAGATGAAAACATGGCAAAAGGTCCTGATATGGGTGCTGGTGGCGCTGATGGTGCTGCCGACGGTCATCTCGCTGGCCGTGCTGGTGCGGGCGGAGAACGTCGGCGGCGCGCAGGCGTCGCTGGAAGAGGCGCGGGAAGAGCAGGAGCGGCGTCAGGAGCAGATCGACGCCGCGAAGCAGCGCCAGGAAGAGCTTCAGGTCCAGCTGGACGACGCCAGGTCCGAGCTGGAGCGTCTGCGCGAAAAACAGGCGTCGATCTTCGACCAGAAGGCGGCGCTGGACAAGCAGGCGAACCTGCTCAGCGCCCGGATCGACGAGATCGACGCGACGGTGGCCGGGCTGGGCGAGAGCATCGAGTCCTGCCGGGCCGAGCGCGAGGCCCTGAGCCGGCGCCGCGCCGCGCTGTACGAGACCTTCAAGACCCGCGTCCGCGTGGCCGACGAAGAGGGCGTCGTGTCGTACCTCGCGGTGCTGCTCTCCGCCGACAGCGTCTCGGATTTTCTGGACCGGATCCAGCTGGTGGCGGATATCCTGCGGCACGACCGGGACCTGATGGCGGAGATCGACCTGCTCTCCGAGGCCATCCGGGTGCGCACCGCCTCGCTGGAGACTGAACAGGCGGAATACGACGGCATGAGCGCCGAGCTGCGGGCGGACCGGGCCGAGCTGGAAGAGACCATCAGGGCCGCCGAGGTGCTGATGTCGGTGCTGGACAACGAAGAGCACGCCTCGGCGGAGCTGCTGGCCGAATATCAGCGGCTTTGGGACGAGGCCTTTGAAGAGGAACAGCGCCTGATCGACGAGTATCTGGCGGCGGCGACGCAGATCTCGGAGGCCGAGTCGGAGTCGGCTTCGGTCTCTGCGGCGGAGAGCGCCGCGGCCTCCCGCCGGGAGGCCGAGTCCCGGTATCTGGCCTGGAGCCTCTCCGATTCCCTTGCCCGCCAGACCACCACGGCCGAGCCGCCTCCCGCCACCGCCGAGAGCACGACGGCGTCCGCGTCCGAGACCACCACGGAGAGGACCACCGCGGAGACCGCGGCGTCCACCTCGGCCGAGCCGCCGGAGGAGACCACCTCTGCGGCATCCGGGACGGGATCGGAGACCGCGACCGAAGAGACCACGACGGCGCCGGAAGAGACCACGGCTCCGCCGGAGACCACGGTCCAGCGCGCGCGCTATATCTGGCCCACGCCGGGATACACCGAGATCACGTCGTACTTCGGCGGGCGGTACCATCCCATCACGGGACAGTGGAACTCTCACTCCGGCGTCGACATCGGCGCGCCCTACTGGACGCCGGTGCTGGCCATCGCCGCCGGGCGGGTCATCGAGAGCGGCGAATCCTATTATTTCGGCAACTGCATCCGCATCGACCACGGGGACGGCGTGATCTCGCTGTACGGGCACTTCTGCCGCCCGGCGCTGTACTCGGTGGGCGAGTGGGTCGAACAGGGAGCCGTCATCGGCTATGTGGGCGAGACGGGGCTGGCCACGGGGCCGCACCTGCACCTGACCACCTATAAAAACGGCGTTCTGGTGGATCCGCTGACGATCGTGAGCTATTGATTCCAGAATAGAACGGAGCGAGAACCATGAGCAAGAGAAATCCCCGGTGGCTTTGGACGCTGCTGCTGTGCGTCGTCGTGGCGGCGGTCTGTATCCTCGGCACCGGATACGTGATGAAGTCCCGGTACGGCGAACCGGCTCCCCAGAACGACCTCTCCAAGTACAACAAGCTGGAGGAGATCCAGAAGCTGGTGGACCAGTACTACGTCGGTGAATACGACAAGGAACGGGTCATGGACTATCTGTCCGCCGCCATGCTGACGGCCTTGGGCGACAAGTGGGCCTATTACACCGCGGCGGAGGACGTGCAGAGCCTGAACGAGGACCGCAGCGGCACCTATTCCGGCATCGGCGTCACGGTGACGCAGGACGCGGAGACCGGCCTGCTGCGCATCACCGAGGTGACTGAGGGCTCGCCTGCGGAAAAGGCGGGCATCCGCGTGCTGGATCAGCTCTATTCGGTCTCGGGCCAGCTGGTGGCTGAGATCGGCATGGATTCCACCGTGGCGCTGGTCCGCGGCGAGGCGGGCACGCAGGTGGAAATCGGCATCATGCGGGACGGGATCATCTACAACTTCACCGTGGAGCGGGCGTCGGTCCAGGCCCAGAGCGTCAAGGCAGAGGTGCTGGACGGCGACATCGGCTATATCCGCGTCAGCTCGTTCACCTATGCGGCGGAGGAGCAGTTCGCCAACAAGCTGAACAGCCTGCGCTCGCTGGGCGTCAAGGCGCTGGTGCTGGACGTTCGCAACAACGGCGGCGGCAGCCTGCGGACGCTGCTCTCCATGCTGGATCTCATCATGCCCGAGGGCGTGATGTTCATCGAGCGGGACGTCTCCGGCGAAGAGGTCCGCTATGAGGCGGACGGGTCGTACTGCGACCTGCCGGTGGTGGTGCTGGCCAACCGCTATTCCTACAGCGCAGCGGAATACTTTGCCGCCGTCATCCAGGAGCAGGGCCGCGGCTATTTCATCGGCGAGCACACCACGGGCAAGGGCGAGGGGCAGTCCACCTTCACGCTGAGTGACGGAAGCTGCGTCTCGTTCTCGACCATCAAATACTTCACGCCCAACGGCGTTTCCATCGGCGAACAGGAGGGCATCGCGCCGGACCTTACCATCACCATGACGGACGAAGAGCTGGTGAAGATCGGCGCGGTCACCGGACGCGAGGACCGGCACATCGCGGCGGCCATCGATTACATCCGCGGGATGGGACGATGAGCGGGACACAGACCGACCGGCCCGGGCTGACGGCGGTGATCTGCGCCGCGGGACAGTCCCGGCGGATGGGGTTCGACAAGCTGACGGCGGAACTGGACGGGACGACTGCGGTCGCCCGCTCCGTCGCGCTGTTCGACGGCTTCGCGCCCACGGAGCGGATCGTGGTGGGCGTTTCGGTCGGACGGGAGGAGGAGTTCCGCGCTCTGCTCGGACAGACGCCGCACCGGGCGGAGCTGGTGATCTGCACCGGCGGCGGCACCCGGGACGAGACAGTCCGCCGGGCGCTGGCGCACGTGCCGGACGGCGGACTGACCGCCGTCCACGACG
>JAEERN010000154.1 GCA_016285815.1 Clostridiales bacterium | reverse complement strand
GCCGCCCACGCGCAGCGGGGCCTCGACGGTGTCGCGCGTGGTGCCGGGCACGTCGGTGACGATGGAGCGCTCGGTGCCGGTCAGGGCGTTGAGAAGCGAGGATTTGCCCGCGTTGGGGCGTCCGATGATGGCGCAGCGGACCCCTTCGGAAAAGCACCGCCCGGCGGCGAACCCGTCGGACAGAGCGGCCAGCCGCCGGCCGATCCCGCGCAGGGTCTCCGCCGCGCCGGACAGATCCGGGGGCTCGACCCCCTCGTCGGTATAGTCGATATAGGCGGAAAAGTGGGCGTTCAGGTCCACCAGCCGTTCCCGCTCGGCGTCCAGCCGCCGGGCGAGCTCGCCCGACAGCTGGGCCGCGGCGTTCCGGACCCCCTCGACGGACTCCGCGCCGATGAGGTCGGCCACGGCCTCGGCCCCGGTCAGATCCAGCTTGCCGTTGAGAAAGGCCCGCCGCGTGAACTCGCCGGGTCCGGCGGCCCGGGCGCCGCAGGCGCGGCACAGCCGAAGGATCCGATCCACCAGCGTCAGGCCGCCGTGGCACTGGATCTCGGCGCAGTCCTCGCCGGTATAGCTGGCCGGGGCGGGAAACGTCAGCGCCAGCGCCCGGTCCAGGACCGTGCCGTCCGGCTCGCGGACCTCGCCGTACCAGGCGTGCCGCGGCGCCAGCCCGGACAGGGGCCCGCCGGCATAGGGGAAGAAGATCCGGTCCGCGACGGCGAAGGCGCTGTCGCCGGAGATGCGGATGATGGCCACGGCGCCGGTCAGAGGCGGCGTCGCCGCGGCGGCGATGGTGTCGGACAAGGTCTCCTCCCCCTTTTGAAAAGATGTCTCTATTATAGCAGTTTTTTGCCGGGATGTAAACGGTCCCGGCCCGCCGGGAAGGGCGCGCGGCGGACCGTCCGGAAAAATTTTTGTTTTTTTTGAAATTTTCTCTTGACAAGCGTTCCCGTTTTTGGTATGATTATCGGGCGCCACCATGGAACTGCGTTGAATCGGGAGGTTGCCGCCCCGCAAAAGGGCGGGTTTTTCCGAGGAGTATGTCCGGAGAAACAGGGTCGCCGCCAGGCGGTCTCGGGGTTTCTTGCAATCGGGCGGTTGGGTGAATTCGTACATGGACGTGCGTCAAGGGTCTTTTTCCGGTCCCGACTTGAAGGGAAGTGTGCCGGTTTCCGGCATAACCCCGCCTCAGACAGGGAGCGCGGAAGGGGAAACCGTGGCGGCTTATCCGACCGGTTTGCGTGTGCTGAAAGGGCGGTCCCTCTGAAGACGGGGCCGCCGGAAGCCGACGCAAGGACCGGTCAAACTTGTGTCCGGGCGTGAAACGCTTGGATCGGTTGTTCGAAATTCGCCCTGCGGTACGCGGGCCGCAGGCGGGCCCGGCGGCGCAAATCAATCTGTTGAATCGATCCGCCTGCGCGTACTTGAAGAAAGGAAGTAAACACATGGCACAGAAAAGCGACAAGATCCGGATCCGGCTCAAGGCCTACGATCACCAGCTCATCGACCAGACGGCGGAACGCCTCGTCGAGGCCGCAAAGCGCACCGGCGCCAAGGTCTCCGGCCCCATCCCGCTGCCCACCCAGAAAGAGGTCGTCACCATCCTGCGCGCCGTCCACAAGTACAAGGACAGCCGCGAGCAGTTTGAGAGACGGACCCACAAGCGTCTGATCGACATCATCAATCCCACGCCCAAGACCATGGAAGAGCTGACCAAGTTCAAGCTCCCGGCCGGCGTCGAGATTGAGACCAAGGCCTGAGCGAGCCTCGTAAATCCGTTTGTTTCCGGTCCCGGCGCTCCGCCGGGGCGGGTCAAGTTGGCGGTACCGCCCGTCAACCAATAACCTTATCATGAAAGAAGGACAAAACATGAAGAAAGCGATCATCGGCAAAAAAGTCGGCATGGCGCAGATCTTCGACAAAGACGGCAAGGTCATCCCTGTGACCGTCATCGAAGCGGGCCCCTGCCCCGTCGTTCAGAAGAAGACGGTGGAAAAGGAAGGATACTCTTCGGTCCAGCTGGGCTTTGAAGACATCGCCGAACGCAAGCTGTCCAAGGGCGAACAGGGCCATCTGAAAAAGGCCGGCGTCGCGCCCAAGAAGGAGCTGCGCGAGTTCAAACTGGACGAGGCCGACAAGTTCGAGGTCGGCGACGTCATCTGCGCCGACATGTTCGCCGAGGGCGATTACGTCGACGTCACCGGCATCAGCAAGGGCCACGGGTATTCCGGCGTCGTCAAGCGCTGGGGACAGCACGTCCAGTGCCACACCCACGGCGTCGGCCCTGTCCACCGTTCCCCCGGCTCCATGGGCGCCAACACCGACCCCTCCCGGGTCTTCCCGGGCAAGAAGCTGGCCGGACACTACGGTGTCGAGCAGGTCACGGTGAGCAATCTCCTCGTCGTCAAGGTGGACGCGGATCTGAATCTGATCGCCGTCTGCGGCGCGGTGCCGGGCCCCAAGGGCGGTATCGTGACCATCAAGAGCACGGTCAAGGTCCACAAGGCGAAGAACACCGTCAAGACTGTCAGCACGAACCCGCAGAAGAAATCCGCCAGAGGCTGAGACAGGAGGACAGACTGAAGACATGAAGACGAAACTTTACGATATGACCGGCGCCGAGCTGGGCGAGATCGAACTCAGCGACGCGATCTTCGCCATTGAGCCCAACGAGAGCGCGGTCCACGAGGCGGTCAAGAACCATCTCGCCAACATCCGCAGAGGGACCCAGTCGGCGCTGACCCGCGCCGAGGTCAGCGGCGGCGGCAGAAAGCCCTACCGCCAGAAGGGCACCGGCAGAGCCAGACAGGGCTCGACCCGCGCGCCGCAGTTCACCCACGGCGGCATCGCGTTCGCGCCGAAGCCCCGCACCTACAGCTACACGCTGAACAAGAAGCTCCGCCGGCTGGCGCTGAAGAGCGCGCTCTCCGCCAAGGCGGGCGAGCAGAAGATCATCGTCGTGGACGGCATCTCCTTCGACGAGCCGAAGACCAAGGCGTTCGACAAGTTCCTGGACGCCGTCGGCGCCGGCAAAAAGGCGCTGGTCGTGACGGCCGGCATCGAGAAGAACGTCTATCTCTCCGGGCGCAACCTGCCCGGCGTCAAGACGACCATGGCGAGACTCATCAACACCTACGACGTGGTCAAGTACGACGCGCTGGTGCTGGACAAAGCCTCGCTGGCAGTGATCGAGGAGGTATTTGCCTGATGAAATCCGTTTATGATGTGATCATCCGCCCCATCGTTTCCGAGCGTTCGATGTCCGGCGCGGGCGAAAAGAAGTACACCTTTGAAGTGGCCCGCGACGCCAGCAAGGTCGAGATCCGCCGCGCGGCGGAGGAGATCTTCGGCGTGAAGGTCCTCAGCGTCAATACGATGAACGTTCGCGGCAAGAAGAAGAGATATTCGGCGGGTCGCCCCGAGGGCACTACTCCGTCGTGGAAAAAGGCCATCGTCAGAGTTACCGAGGATTCCAAGACCATCGAATTCTTCGACAGCCTGATGTGAGCGCCGCGGAAATGATAAGGAGTTGAACGACAGTGGCTATCAAAACCTATAAACCGACCTCTGCAGCCCGCCGTCATATGACTGTCGCGAAGTCGGAGCTCTCCAAAGTCAAGCCGGAGAAGTCTCTGCTGGCCAAGAACACCAAGCACGCCGGCCGCAACAGCTACGGCAGGATCACCGTCCGCCATCAGGGCGGCGGCAACAAGCAGAAATACCGCATCATCGACATGAAGCGCCGGACCGAGGGCAACGCCCAGGTGCTGACGCTGGAGTACGATCCCAACCGCACCGCCAACATCGCCCTGATCCGCTATGAGGACGGCAAGAAAGCCTACATCCTCGCGCCCGTGGGCCTGAAGGTCGGCGACACGGTGGAATCCGGCCCCAAGTCGGACATCAAGCCTGGCAACAGCCTTCCGATCTCCGAGATCCCGGTGGGCACCTTCATCCACAACATCGAGCTGTATCCCGGCGCGGGCGCCCAGCTGGTGCGTGCCGCCGGCGCGGCGGCCCAGCTGATGGCCAAGGAGGGCAATCTGGCCCAGGTCAGACTTCCCTCCGGTGAGACCCGGATCATCCGCATGGACTGCAAGGCCACCATCGGCCAGGTCGGCAACATCGACCACGCCAACGAGAACATCGGCAAGGCCGGCCGCACCCGCCACAAGGGCATCCGTCCCACCGTCAGAGGTTCCGTCATGAACCCGGTGGACCACCCGCACGGCGGCGGCGAGGGCAAGAGCCCCATCGGCCGCCCCGGCCCGGTCACCCCGTGGGGCAAGCCCACCCTCGGCTATAAGACCAGAAAGGCCAAGCACCGCACCAACAAGTTCATCGTCAAGCGCCGCAACGCTAAGTAAGGGGAGGCAGTTGAATCTATGAGCAGAAGTGTTAAGAAGGGGCCGTTCGTAGCTCCTGAGCTCTATAAAAAGGTCGTTGCCATGAACGAGAGCGGCACCAAGAAAGTGCTCAAGACATGGTCCAGAGCCTCTACGATCTTCCCTGAGTTCGTGGGGCACACGATCGCCGTCCACGACGGCAGAAAGCATATCCCGGTCTACATCACCGAGGACATGGTCGGCCACAAGCTGGGCGAGTTCGCCCCGACCAGGACCTTCCGCGGCCACGCGGGCTCGAAGTCCTCGAACAACGGGAAATAACGGGGAAGGAGAACGCAACAAATGGAAGTTTACGCTTATCTGAAAAATCTCCGCATGTCCCCGCGCAAGGTGAAGATCGTCTGCGACGGGCTGCGCGACAAGCCGGTCGGCGACGCGGTGGCGATCCTGATGAACACGCCGAAGCTCGCTGCCGAGCCGCTGCTCAAGCTTCTGAAGAGCGCGGTGGCCAATGCCGAGAACAACAACGAGATGGACGTCGAAAAGCTCTATGTCAGCAAATGCTTCGTCACCCCGGGCGCAACGCTGAAACGCATCCAGCCGGTCTCCAAGGGCAGAGCCTTCAGGATCCTGAAGAGAACTTCCCACGTGACCCTGGCGGTTGCGGAAAAGGAATAGGGCGAGGAGGAACAACATGGGACAGAAAGTTAATCCGCATGGACTGCGCGTCGGCGTCATCAACGACTGGGATTCCCGCTGGTACGCCAAGAACAAGGACGTCGGCGATCTGATCGTCGAGGATTACAAGATCCGACAGTACCTCAAGAAGAACCTGTACGACGCCGGCGTCGCCAAGATCGAGATCGAGCGCGACACCCAGAAGGTCTATATCACCATCCACTGCGCCCGTCCGGGCTTCGTCATCGGCAAGGGCGGCACGGAGAGCGAGAAGCACAGCGCGGCGGTCAAGAACATGATCGGCCGGGACGTGGTGCTGAACATCATCGAGATCCGCTCCCCCGACACCAACGCGCAGCTGGTGGCCGAGAACATCGCCGCCCAGCTGGAGAAGCGGACGTCCTTCCGCCGGGCCATGAAACAGTCCATGATGCGCGCCATGAAGTTCGGCGCCAAGGGCATCAAGACCATGGTGGCCGGCCGTCTGGGCGGCGCCGAGATCGCCCGCACGGAGTCTTACCACGAGGGGACCATCCCGCTGCAGACCCTGCGCGCCGACATCGACTACGGCTTCTCCGAAGCGAAGACCACCTACGGCCGCATCGGCATCAAGGTCTGGATCTACAAGGGCGAAGTCCTCACCGGCAGCCCGAGAGAGCATCGCCTCAACGAGGAAAAGAAGGCCGCCGCCGAGCGCGCCAGACAGCCGCGCCGCGACCGCCGCGACGGCGGCAGAGGCCGTTTTGACCGGAACGACCGGAACGACCGGAACGACCGCAGACCGCCCAGAAGAGAAGGAGGCAATCGGTAATGCTTCTCCCCAAGAGAGTTAAATACAGAAGAGTACAGAGAGGCCGCATGAAGGGCAAGGCCCTGCGCGGCAACAAGATCTCTCACGGTGAGTACGGCCTCGTGGCTCTCGAGCCGGCCTGGATCACCAGCCAGCAGATCGAAGCGGCCCGTATCGCCATGACCCGTTATATCAAGCGCGGCGGACAGGTCTGGATCAAGATCTTCCCCGACAAGCCGGTCACGGAAAAGCCGGCCGAGACCCGAATGGGCTCCGGCAAGGGCTCTCCGGAGTACTGGGTGGCAGTCGTGAAGCCGGGCCGGGTCATGTTCGAGATGGCCGGCATCGACGAGGCGACCGCCCGCGAAGCCATGAGGCTTGCGGGACACAAGCTTCCGGTCAAGACGAAGTTTGTGGTCCGCGACGACAACGAAGGCGGTGAAGCGAAATGAAGGCAAAGGATCTGAAGGGAATGACCCCGGCTGAGCTGCAGAAAAAGATCGCCGATCTCAAGGCCGAGCTTTTCAATCTGCGTTTTCAGCACGCCACCAATCAGCTTGAGAATCCGATGAGGATCGCCGAGGTCAAGAAGGATATCGCCCGGGCAAAGACCGTTCTCCGCGAAGCGGAGATCCGGGCCAGAGGCTGAGGAGGAGCAACATGGCTGAAGAAAAAAGAGCTTTCCGGAAAACGAGAGTCGGCAAGGTCGTGTCCGACAAGATGGATAAGACCATCGTCGTCGCGATCCGCGAGACTTACTCGCATCCGCTGTACAAAAAGACGATCCGGCGGACTTATAAGCTGAAGGCGCACGACGAGAACAACGAGTGCGGCATCGGCGACACGGTGCGCGTCATGGAGACCAGACCTCTCTCCAAGGAGAAGAGATGGCGTCTGTGCGAGATCGTCGAAAAGGCTAAGTAAAAGGGAGGAACCAACGTGATTCAGCAGGAGACTTTGCTCAAGGTCGCCGACAACAGCGGCGCCAAGGAGCTGAAATGTATCCGTGTTCTCGGCGGCTCCGTCCGGAAATACGGAAATATCGGCGATGTGATCGTCGCCTCTGTCCGCAAGGCGCAGCCCGGCGGCGGCGTGAAGAAGGGCGAGGTCGTCAAGGCCGTCATCGTCCGCTCCGCCAAGGGCGTCCGCCGCAGCGACGGGACCCACATCCGCTTTGACGACAACGCAGCGGTCATCATCAAGGACGACAAGAACCCCCGCGGGACCCGTATCTTTGGGCCTGTGGCGAGAGAGCTGAGAGAGAGAGAATACATGAAGATCCTCTCCCTGGCTCCCGAGGTCCTGTAAGGGAGGAAGACAAGATGGACAAACTGCATGTGAAGACCGGCGATACGGTCGAGATCATCTCCGGCAAGGAGAAGGGCAAGCGCGGCAAGATCCTGTCCGCCGCGCCGGCCAAGGGCCTCGTCATCGTTGAGGGCCTGAACATCCACACCAAGCACAAGAAGGCCCGCAAGCAGACCGAAGAGAGCGAGATCGTCAAGGTCGAAGGCGCCATCCGCGCCTGCAAGGTCATGCGCGTGTGCCCCAAGTGCGGCAAGACCACCCGCCCCGCCCACAAGCTTGCCGACGGAAAGAAAGTCACCGTCTGCAAGAAGTGCGGCGCCGAGATATAGGGCAAGGAGGCAAGGAACGAAAATGCCGAGACTCAAGGATAAATACATCAACGAAATTGCCCCCGCTCTGATGAAAAAGTTCGAGTACAAGAGCCCGATGCAGGTTCCCAAGCTTGACAAGATCGTCGTCAACGTGGGCTGCGGCGAGGCCAGAGACAACGCCAAGGCGCTGGACAACGTGTGCGGCGATCTGGCGCTGATCACCGGTCAGAAGCCCATCATCACCAAGGCCAAGAAATCCGTCGCCAACTTCAAGCTCAGAGAGGGCATGAACATCGGCGCGAAGGTCACGCTCCGCGGCAACCGCATGTACGAGTTCCTCGACCGGCTGTTCAGCGTCGCGCTGCCCCGCGTCCGCGACTTCCGCGGCATCAGCGACAGCGCCTTCGACGGCAGAGGGAACTATTCCCTGGGCCTGAAGGAACAGCTGATCTTCCCCGAGATCGACTTCGACAAGATCGACAAGATCCGCGGCATGAACATCTGCATCTGCACCACGGCCAACACCGACGAAGAGGCGAAAGCTCTGCTGGAGCTTATCGGAGCGCCCTTCGCCAGAGACTAAGGGGGACAAAACAATGGCAAAGAAATCCATGATCCTCAAACAGCAGAGAGAGCCGAAGTTTTCGACCCGTTCCATGAACCGGTGCAAGATCTGCGGCAGGCCTCATGCCTATCTGCGCGATTTCGGCGTGTGCCGCATCTGCTTCCGCGAGCTTGCGTACAAGGGCCAGATCCCCGGCGTGCGCAAAGCGAGCTGGTAGGCCAACAGATTGTGAAGGAGGCAGCAACATGCAAATTACCGATCCGATCGCCGATATGCTGACGAGAATCCGCAACGCGAGTTCGTATCGTCACCATACGGTCGACATCCCCAAGTCGAACGCGAAAAAGGCCATCGCGGAGATCCTGCTCAGCGAAGGTTATATCAAGAACGTCCAGTACCTCGACGAGGGCGTGCAGGGCGTGATCCGCATCACCCTGAAGTACAGCCAGAACAAAGAAGCCGCCATTACGGGACTTCGCCGCGTTTCCAAGCCTGGCCTGAGAGTCTACGCCGGCGCCGACGAGATGCCCAGCGTGCTCAGAGGCATGGGAACGGCCATCATCTCCACCTCCAAGGGCATCGTGACCGACAAAAAAGCCAGAGAGCTTCACGTCGGCGGCGAAGTCATGGCGTTCGTTTGGTAGGAGGTAGAGAGACATGTCAAGAATAGGCAGAATGCCGATCACGGTCCCCGCCGGCGTCACCGTCACCATCGCCGACGACAACACCGTGGTGGTCAAGGGCCCGAAGGGCGAGCTTTCCCAGAAGGTCGATCCCCGCATCACCGTCAAGCTGGAGGACGGAACGCTCCACTTCTCCCGCGAGAGCGACGAACGCGCCGAGCGCTCCATGCACGGCCTGTACCGCACGCTGGTCCACAACATGGTGGAAGGCGTCACCAAGGGCTTCAGCAAGGAGCTGGAGGTCAACGGCGTCGGCTACCGCGCGGCGAAGCAGGACGGCCAGCTGGTCCTCAACGTCGGCTTCTCGCATCAGGTGTTCATCAAAGAGCGCGGCGAGACCAAGATCGACGTTCCGGCGCCGAACAAGATCGTTGTTTCCGGTCCCGACAAGCAGGCCGTCGGTCAGCTGGCGGCTGAGATCCGCGAAGTCCGTCCGCCGGAGCCGTACCTCGGCAAGGGCATCAAGTATTCGACAGAGGTCATCCGCCGCAAAGAGGGCAAGACCGCTGCGAAGAAGAAATAAGGGGGCAGCGAAATGGTTTCCAAAATGGATAAGAACGCGCAGCGTCTCAAGCGTCACCGCAGAGTGCGCGGCAAGATCTCCGGCACCCCGGAGAGACCCAGACTCGACGTCTACCGCAGCACCAATCACATATATGCCCAGATCATCGACGACGTCGCCGGCAAGACCCTCGTGTCCGCCTCCAGCACCGAAAAGGATTTCGGCGCCTCCGGCGGCAACAAGGAAGCCGCCCGCAAGGTCGGCAAGCTGATCGGCGAGCGTGCGAAGGCGGCGGGCATCGAAACGGTTGTCTTTGACCGCGGCGGATACCTCTATCACGGTCGCGTCCAGGAGCTTGCCGAGGGCGCCCGCGAGAGCGGTCTGCAATTTTAACGGGAGGAAAGACACATGCCACTGAACATCGATGTAAACAGCCTCGAGCTGCAGGAGCGCGTCGTTAGCTTCCACAGCGTTTCGAAGACCGTCAAGGGCGGCCGGATCAGAAAGCAGTCCGTTCTGGTGGTGGTCGGCGACGGCAACGGCCTGGTCGGCTACGGCATCGGCAAAGCTTCGGAGCTTCCGGACGCCATCAAAAAGGCCATCGCGGACGCGAAGAAGAATCTGGTGCGGGTCTCCCTTCTGGGCACCACGATCCCGCACGAGACCATCGGACATTTCGGCGCGGCTTCCGTGCTGCTGAAGCCGGCTCCGGAAGGCACCGGCGTCATCGCGGGCGGTCCCGTCCGTCAGGTCATGGAGGCCGCCGGCATCCACGACATCAGAACGAAGTCGCTCCGCTCGAACAACAAACAGAACGTCGTTGCCGCCACCATCGAGGGGCTCAAGGCCATGAAAAACGCCGAAGACTTCGCGGCGGCCCGCGGCAAGAGCGTTTCCGAGATCAAGGGGTGAGCGAGATGGAAAAGGTCAAGATCACGCTCGTCAAGAGCCTTTCGGGCCGTTTCGCCCGTCACATTGCCACCGCCAACGCCCTGGGACTTCGCAAGATCGGCGATTTCACCGTACAGCCGGACAACGAGTGCACCAAAGGCAAGTACACGCAGATCTCGTATCTTGTCAAAGTCGAGAAAGCATAAGGAGGCAGCGCAATGAAGCTGAACGAGTTATCTCCCGCGGCGGGTTCGGTCAAGCCGAACTTCCGCAAGGGCCGCGGCATTGGTTCCGGAAACGGAAAAACTGCCGGCAAAGGCCATAAGGGCCAGAACGCCCGCTCCGGCGGCGGTGTCCGACCCGGCTTCGAAGGCGGCCAGATGCCCCTGAGCAGACGGCTTCCCATGAAGGGCTTCAACAACAAGAACTTCGCGACGGTCTACAGCGTCGTGAACGTGTCGGACCTCAACGCGTTTGAGGACGGCGCGACCGTCGACATCGGCGAGCTCGTCGCGGCGGGTCTGGTGAAGAAGCTCAACGACGGCGTCAAGATCCTGGGCAACGGCGACCTGACCCGGAAGCTGACCGTCAAAGCATCCGCGTTTTCTGCCGGCGCCAAAGAGAAGATCGAGGCGGCCGGCGGCAGCGCCGAGGTGATATAGTATGTTTAAGACGTTGGTAAACGCGTGGAAAGTCCCCGAGCTTCGGAGAAAGATCCTGTTTACCGTCATGATCCTGGTGATTTACCGCTTCGGCAACGCGGTCCCGATCCCGTTCATCGACGCCGCTGCGCTGACGCAGCTGTTCGCGGAGAACGGGGAGAACGTGTTCTACGGATATCTGAACCTGCTGACCGGCGGTTCCTTTGAATCCTGCACGATCTTCGCGCTGTCCATCACGCCGTATATCACCGCCTCCATTATCGTTCAGCTGCTCTTCATGGCCATCCCGGCCCTGGAGAAGATGCTGAAAGAGGACGGTGAGGAAGGCCGCAAAAAGCAGGCGAAGATCATGCGCTATGCGGCCGTCGGTCTGGGTCTTTTGGAAGGGTTCATCTATTACCTGACCCTTTCGCGCAACAACGTCATCGCCAGCGGCGTGTTCATCGCCAACGGCGGCACGTTCGACAAGATCCTGGTGGCGACCATCATCATCATGACGTTCGCAGCCGGCACCGCCGTCATCATGTGGCTCGGCGAGCTCATCAACGACCGCGGCATCGGCAACGGCATCTCCATGATCCTGTTGGCGGGCATCCTGTCCCGGATCCCGAACATGTTCACGTCGGCCCTCAATTTCGTCTACGACGGAAAGATCCGGACCGGCAACCTGATCATCGCCATCCTGGTCGCGATCTTCAGTATCATCATGGTCGGCTTCGTGGTGTGGGTCAGCAACGCGGAGCGCCGCGTTCAGGTGCAGTACGCCAAGCGCGTCGTGGGCCGCAAGATCTACGGCGGCCAGTCCAGTTATCTGCCCATGAAGGTCAACATGACGGGCGTCATGCCGATCATCTTCGCCTCCAGCCTTGTGAGCCTGCCGTCGATGATCGCGTCCTTCTTCCCCGCGCCGACCTCCGGCTTCTGGTACTACTTCCTGATGGTCACCCAGTCGCCGTCCCCGGTCTATATCATCCTCTACTTCCTGTTCATCATCGCGTTCTCCTTCTTCTACGCCTATGCGCAGTTCAACCCGGTGGAGGTCGCGAACAACATGAAGTCTCAGGGCGGGTTCATCCCGGGCCTTCGTCCCGGACGGCCCACCGCCGCCTTCATCAGCCGGGTGCTGAAGAACATCACGGTCCTGGGCGCCATCTTCCTGGGCATCGTGGCCGTGCTCCCGATCATCGTGAGCGCGTTCTCCAAGGATCTGGGCAACATGGCGCTGGGCGGCACGACCCTGCTGATCATCGTCGGCGTCGCTCTTGAAACGGTGCAGCAGCTGGAGGCCCAGCTGGTCATGCGCCACTACAAGGGCTTCCTCAGCTGACGGGGAGGAAGGGTATGAGGATCATTCTTTTCGGCGGGCCCGGAGCGGGCAAGGGCACCCAGGCCTCGGCCATCTGCGCGCGGCTGGGCATCCCGTCCGTCTCCACCGGCAACATCATCCGCGAGGCGATCGCTGCCGGGACCCCCTCCGGTAAGGAGTTCAAAACGTATACCGACAAGGGCGAGCTGGTGCCCGACAGTCTGGTGATCGATATGCTGAAAGAGCGCATCGGCCGCCCGGACTGTGAAAACGGCTATATCCTGGACGGATTTCCCAGGAGCGTTCCTCAGGCGGAGGCGCTGGAGGAGATGGGCGTCGAGATCGACGCGGTCATCAGCCTCGAGGTGTCCGACGCGGAGATCGAACGCCGCATGACGGGCAGACGCGTCTGCCCCAAGTGCGGAGAGTCCTTCCACATCGTCTTCAACCCGCCCAAAACGGACATGGTCTGCGACAAGTGCGGCGAAACGCTGGTCCAGCGTTCCGATGACAAGGCCGAGACCGTCCGGGAGCGCCTTCGCGTCTATCACAGTCAGACGGAGCCGGCCAAGGCTTTTTACGAGGGCAAAGGCAAGCTTCTGAAGATCGATGGCAGCGGTCCCGTTGAGGAGATCACCGCCCGGATCTTTCAGGCGCTTGGGATCTGAGCATGGCGGAGTTTGAGATGGAAGAGATCCACGTCAAGAGCAAGCATTGGGAAATAGAGCGTATGCGCCGCGCGGGCGCGGCGACGGCAGTGGTCCGGAAGGCCGCCGCCGCCGCCGTGGCCCCCGGCGTTACGACGGCCGAGATCAACGGGGTCGTTGAGAAAACGCTCAAGGAGATCGGTGCGAAAGCGAGCTTTCTGCACCAGATCGGATATCCCGAATACCCACCCTATCCGGCGAGCGTGTGCGTCTCGATCAACGACGAGGTGATACACGGCATCCCGGGACCGAGGGTCATCTGCGAGGGCGACATCGTCAAGATCGACGTCGGCGCAGAGGTCGAAGGGTTTCACGGAGATTCCGCCGTGACGGTCGCGGCGGGCAGCGTTTCGAAAGAGGCGCAGCGGCTGATCGACGTGACAAGGGAGTGCTTTTTCAAGGGCCTCGAGAAGGCCGTCGTCGGAAACCGGATCCGGGACATATCGGCGGCGGTCGCGAGACATGCGGAGAGCGCGGGCTGCTCCGTGGTGCGGGGATACACCGGCCACGGCATCGGCCGCGAGCTGCACGAAGGTCCCTCGGTACCCAATTCTTTGCACGAGTTTTTCCCGGACCTGGACGTTCTTCTGGTCCCAGGCATGACGATCTGCATCGAGCCCATGATCAATCTGGGCAGCCATCGGATCCGTCTGATGCCGGACGGCTGGACCGTCAGGACAAGGGACAAAAGCCTGTCCGCCCACTATGAGCACACGCTGCTCATCACCGACAGCGGACCGGAGCTCTTGACCGAATGAATTGATGAAAAAGGAGTTCAGCGGATGCCCAAAGACGATGTGATCGAACTGGAAGGTATAGTGACGGAAGCCCTGCCCAACGCGATGTTCCGGGTCGAGCTGTCCAACGGACACAAGATCCTGGCTCACATTTCGGGAAAGCTGCGGATGCACTATATCAAGATACTCCCGGGAGACAAGGTGACCATCGAGATGTCGCCCTACGATCTCACCAAGGGACGTATCACGTGGAGAACCAAGTAACGGCCGGAGCCGTGTTTGTGCCGGGCGGGCGCCCGGCTTGAGCGCAAATTTGAAGGAGGCTCACTGAAATGAAAGTAAGACCGTCTGTCAGACCGATGTGCGACAAGTGCAAGGTCATCAAGCGCAAGGGCAAGGTCATGGTCATCTGCCCGAGCGATCCGAAACACAAGCAGAGACAGGGCTAAAATAACAGGAGGTATAGAGTAAATGGCACGTATAGCCGGCGTCGACCTGCCGAGAGAGAAGAGAGTCGAGATCGGGCTCACTTACATCTACGGCATCGGCAGAAAAGTTTCTAACGATATCCTCAAGGCCAGCGGCGTCAACCCGGACACCCGCGTCAAGGACCTTACCGACGAAGAGATCTCCAAGCTGCGTGAGCAGATCGACCACAACTATCGCGTGGAAGGCGATCTGCGCCGGGACATCGCGCTGGATATCAAGCGCCTGATCGAGATCGGCAGCTACCGCGGCCAGCGTCACAGAAAGGGCCTCCCTGTCAGAGGGCAGCGCACCAAGACGAACGCCCGCACCCGCAAAGGCCCGAGAAAGACCATTGCGAACAAGAAGCAGTAGTGGAGGGAAACCGAAATGGCTAAAGTTCAGGCGAAGAAGACCGCGGTGAGCCGCAAGCGCCGCGAAAAGAAGAATATCGAAAAAGGTGCGGCCCACATCCGCGCCAGCTTCAACAACACCATCGTCACCATCACCGACCTTTCGGGCAACGCCGTTTCGTGGGCGTCCGCCGGCGGTCTCGGCTTCAAGGGCTCGAGAAAGAGCACGCCGTTCGCCGCCCAGTCCACCGCCGAGGCGGCGGCGAAGACCGCCGTCGATTACGGGATGAAGACCGTTGAGGTGTACGTGAAGGGCCCCGGCCAGGGCCGCGAGTCTGCCATTCGCGCGCTCCAGTCCGCCGGTCTTGAGGTCTGCATGATCAAAGACGTCACGCCGATCCCGCACAACGGCTGCCGGCCGCCGAAGCGCCGCCGCGTCTAAGAGGAGGAAGGATTTATGGCAAGATATACGGATGCCGTCTGCCGGCTCTGCCGCAGAGAGAATCAGAAGCTGTTCCTGAAGGGCGACAAGTGCTATTCCGGCAAGTGCCCGCAGGAGAAACGGTCCTACGCGCCGGGCCAGCACGGCCAGGCCCGCAACCGGAAACCGTCCGAGTATGCGCTGCAGCACAGAGAGAAGCAGAAGACCAAGCGGTTCTACTGCGTCAGCGAGAGCCAGATGGTCAAGTACTTCGAGATGGCGACCAAGCGCAAGGGCATCACCGGCGAAAACATGCTGGCGATCCTGGAATCCCGGCTTGACAACGTGGTCTACCGGATGGGACTGGCCATGTCCAGACCCGAGGCGAGACAGCTGGTCAACCACGCCCACTTCCGCGTCAACGGCAGAAAGGTCAACATCCCGTCCTACCTGGTCAAGGTGGGCGACGTGATCGAGCTGCGCGACAAGTCCAGAAGCCTCGACAAGGTCAAGGCCATCCTGGAAGCGAACGCCTCCAGACCCACGCCCAAGTGGCTGGACGTCGATATCGAGAACTTCCGCGCCAAGGTAGCAGCCGTTCCGGCCAGAGAGGACATCGATCTGCCGGTCGAAGAGCACCTCATCGTCGAGCTGTACTCGAAGTAAGACAGGACGGGGAAACTTGTCCGGCGGCCCCCTGACGGCGGCAGATCGGTTCCCTTCCAGCGTGAGAAAGACGCTGGTCAAAAGCCGACGTTCTGTGCGCGGAGGAGAGGCTTGGCCGGGCTTGGCCCGTCAGCCCTCACAGGCATGCAACCGACGCCGGAGATCCGGCGATGAAACGGAGGGTTTTCATGACAGAATTCATCAATCCGACCATAGAGTGCGTGGAAGTCTCTGAGGACGGTTCCTACGGTAAATTTGTCGTTCAGCCGCTGCAGCGGGGATACGGCACGACCCTTGGCAATTCCATGAGAAGAGTTCTGCTTTCCTCCCTCGAAGGCACGGCCATCACGGCGGTGAAGATCGCGGGCGTTCAGCACGAATTCACGACGATCCCGGGCGTCAAGGAAGACGTCACGCAGATCGTCCTCAACCTGAAGCAGGTCATCGCGAAGCTCCACCGGGGCGGCCCGAAGACCATGTACATCGAAGCGTCGGGCAAGACCGAGATCGTGGCCGGCGACATCATCGGCGACAACGAGGTCGAGATCCTCAATCCGGATCTTCACATCGCCACGCTGGAGGAGGACGCCCGCCTCTCCATGGAGCTGACGTTCAACACCGGCCGCGGCTACGTTCCGGCGGAGAAGAACAAGCCGGCCCAGATGATCATCGGGCTGATCCCCATGGATTCGATCTACACCCCGGTGCTCAAGGTCAACTATACGGTGGAGAACACGCGCGTCGGCGACTCGGTCGACAACGACATGCTCACGCTGGAGGTCTGGACCGACAAGACGCTGACGGCGGCCGACGCGGTCAGCTTCAGCGCCCGGATCCTTACAGACCTGCTGGCCCTGTTCATCGGCCTCTCCAAGGACGCGACCGGCACGCCTTCCGCGGTGGCCTCGCCCGAAGAGCCCAAGCACGCCGCTCTGGATTCCATGACCATCGAAGAGCTCGACCTGTCGGTCCGCTCCTTCAATTGTCTGAAACGCGCGAACATCAATACCGTCGGCGAGCTCATCAACTGCACCGAAGAGGACATGATGAGAGTTCGGAACCTCGGAAGAAAGTCTCTGGAAGAGGTCATCAACAGACTGTCCAGTCTGGGCCTCTCGCTGATGTCGGAAGACAACAAGTGATTTCTTCCGCGAGCCGGATCCCGAAACGCTGACATTCACACGCGGACGGCGGCGCGCCCGCCCGTCCGGCCAAGTTAAGGAGGAAGTACGCAATGCCCGGAACACGCAAACTCGGCAGACCGACAGATCACCGGAAGGCTATGCTCCGCGGGATGGTCACCTATCTCTTCGAAAACGGAAAGATCGAGACCACCGTCACCAGAGCCAAGGAGATCCGCCCGATCGCCGAAAAGATGATCACGCTGGCCAAGGACCCCACGCTGGCCAACAAGAGAGCGCTGCTTTCGTATATCACGAAGGAAGACGCCGTTTACAAGCTCATCAACGAGACCGCGCCCAAATACGAAGACCGCAAGGGCGGTTACATTCGGATCGTCCGCACCGGCCCGCGCCGCGGAGACGCCGCGGAGATGGCCGTCATCGAGCTGATCTGAAGACGCAGGAATGCGTTCCAAGGGTATTGTCCCAATCGTCCGGCATTGGGACAATACCCTTTTCTTTTCCGCCGCGGGCGCGGCCTTGAAGCGACGGCAAACGGCAGACACGACGGGATCCGGCGCGGCGGTGCGCCGGAGAAAGGAAGGGGAGAAGCGTGGACGGAACGGAACGGGTCCGAAACACGATCCTGGGGCGGCCGACGGACCGCCAGCCGGTCTACGGCTGGGTGAGCGCCAATCTGGAGCGGGAGATCACGGCCCGGTGGGGCTCGGTGGCGGCCTTTGAAGACCGGTATGAGTTCGACGCGGCCCACATCTTCGGCGGGCCGGGGACCTTCGACGGCGCGCGGCTCGACGCGCTGAGGGACGGGACGGACGAGCTGCTGCCCGAGCACCTGCTGGAAGAGCAGCGGCGGACGGGAGCGCTGTTCCGGGACCCCTGCCGTGCGGAGGAGTATCGGGAGCTGGAAGAGAGCATTCGCTTCCACAAGCGGCGGGGCCGGTTCTGTTACGTCCAGACCCCGGGCTTTTTCGAGCAGTTCAACGGCGTCTTCGGCATCCAGGACCAGCTGATGTGGCTGGCGCTGTACCCCGAAGAGCTGGACCGGCTGTACGCCCTGCAGGCCGAGTGGACCTGCGCCTTTGCGGACATGTGTCTGGACCGCGGCGCGGATATGATCCATCTTTCGGACGATTGGGGCTCTCAGCGCAGCCTGATGTTTTCGCCGGAGCTGTGGCGGACGCTGATCCGGCCCCACGTGAAGCGGGTGGCGGACCACGTTCACAGCCGGGGCGCGCTGGTCAGCCTGCATTCGGACGGCTGTATCGCCGACGTGACCGACGGCGTGGCCGAGCTTGGGATCGATCTGGTGCACCCGTGGCAGGAGAGCGCCGGGATGTCCTACGACATCTATCTCTCCCGCTATGCGGACCGGTTTGCCATCATGGGCGGGATCTGCATCCAGACGGCGCTGGGGATCCTGCCGCGGGACCGGCTCGAGGCGGAGATCCGCCGGGTGTTCGGCCTGCTGCGCGGGCGGCGGTGGGTGGTCTGCACCACGCACTTCGTCCAGAGCCACTGTTCGGTGGAGGATCTGGAGTTCGCCTATGATCTGATTTGGGATCTGGCGCGGAAATAGGGAAAAAAGCCAGCCGAAAGCGAAAGCTTTCGGCTGGCTTTGCCTGTCGGCGGGAAACGCGCCCCTTTCCCGCGCCGGGAACGGGAGAGAAAGCCGGCGCGCCCCCGGGAAAGCGCGAGGGGGGGCTGCCTCTCCGCGGCGCGGGCGGAAAAATTTTTCGGTCCGGTGCAACGTTTCGGCCCGGCCGGTTGTGTTATGGATGTGGGAGGTGGAAGCGTGAGATCCAACGAAGACGTGGCGGCGATCTACCGTCGGCATTGGCGGACCGTTTGGAACGTGTGCCGCTCCTACCTTCCCTGTGTGCCGGACGTCGAGGACGCGGTGCAGGACGTTTTTCTGAGGCTTGCGCGGGCGGAGCGGGACTTTGAAAGCCCGGACCACGAGCGCGCGTGGCTCGTGGTGGTGGCGCGGAACGTGTGCCGGAACGAGCTGAAGCGCGCGCGGCGGCGGGACCGGCCCTTTTCGGACGCGGCCGCGGCGGAGGCCCCCGCCGGGAACGGGGAAAACGAGGTCCTCGCCGCGATCCGGGCCCTGCCGGAGCCTTACCGGACGCCCGTGTACCTTGTACTATTACGAGGGCTGGCCCACGGCAAAGATCGCGCGGCTGACGGGCCGGACCGAGTCCGGCATCCGGATGCGGCTGAAACGGGCGCGGGCGCTGTTGAAGCGCGCGCTGGACGAGACGCTTTGAGAAGCGTCGGAAAGACAGGAGGAGCGCAGAATGAAAAACGAAACGGGGGTACGGGCTTACGATTCCGCCGCGCCGGACGAGACGGCGGGCGAGCGGATGCTGACAGGGATCCTGGAGAGCGCGGAGCGCGAGCGGGTGCGCCGTCTGGCGCGGAGACCGGTGCGGCGGGCCCTTGCGGCCGCGGCGGCCTGTCTCATGCTGGCGGCGGTGGGGGGC
>JAEERN010000153.1 GCA_016285815.1 Clostridiales bacterium | reverse complement strand
CCCCCGGCGCACCGGTCTCCCGCAGGGCGGCGGGCGGCTCTTCGCAGAACAGGACCCGGACCCCGGCGTCGTTGGCCGAGAGGAGCCTGTCCAGCGCGTCCGCCTCCAGGACGCGGGCGCACGGCAGGACCAGCGCGTCGTACGCGCGGTCGCCCCACACGAGCTTCCCGCCCTCCAGGCGCGACTCGACCAGGATCCGGCGGTCGATGCAGTCGCAGTCGATCTGCGCCTTGAGCAGCGCCCACAGGGACCGGGCGAAGGCCCGGTCGATCTTCCGGGTCGCCTCGGAAAAGTCGATGGCGCGCGGAACGGTGGACGGCGTATAGCTCGCCCACATCGCAGCCTCGGGATAGAACACCGCCGCGCGGCTGTCCCGGACCCCCTGGCGCAGCAGCCAGCCGGTCCGGGCGGTGTACCGGTTGAACGCCCGGCACTCCTCGTCGCCGATGCCGTCCCAGGAGTAATAGCTCGTGAAATTGTTGACGCCCATGGCAAAGTGCCAGTTGACCGAGTCGTAATAGCAGGAGAGCGGCGCGATCCCGCCGCGCTCGCGCACACTGTGGTCGGAGAACTCCGTAAAGACCTCGCGCTCGCCGTTCAGATCGGCAAACGAGGCGAGGAACCGCGCGATGGGGATGGCCTCCTCGTTCATCAGACCGGCGGTCTCCGTGCAGAGCTGGTCGATCCCCGGCCAGTCGAACCGGCGCGCCGCCCGGAAAAAGGAGCCGTAGTTGACGATATGCGACTGAAGCCGCTCCTCCTCGAGCATGTGGCCGGAGGACTTCAGCCCGTTGGCGCGGCACCAGTCCCGGATCGGACCGAAATACCCGTCGGCCACCGTGTCCGCGATGAAATCCCAGAAGTCGCACCGCCGCGGGATCACATCCTTCCCTGTGCCGAAGACCACGGCGACGCAGGCCCTGACGAAGGGATAGCCGAAGCGCTTTTCGAACTCCTCCGGATAACTGTCCAGCCACGGCAGGATCGGAAAGACACCGCTCCGGATGTTCCACGAGATCAGCGACGGCTCGTCCGTGAACATGGCGCACACGCCCCGCCCGAATTCGTCCCCGAGGATCTCCCGGTATTTTTCGTGGGTACAGGCGAGAAAAGCCTCCGTGGCGCGCCGGTCGGACAGGCTGACGTAATTGCGCGGCTCGCTGTAGCTCTCGGTGGCGTGGGTCCCATCGAACAGGCGGCGGACGCTCATCGTGAACAACCGCCAGCGCCCCGGCGGCACGTCGAGATAGAGCACGCCGTTCCCGTTGAGGCAGTCCGTCACGTCCAGCGGCTCGGCGTCCGGCAGCGGCTCGCCGCCGTTGGGGGTGTCGGCGCCGCCCAAGGGGATCAGCACCGCCTTCCACAGCCTGTCCCCGGGCACGTCCGCGCGGTATTCCGACGGGCCGGAGATCACGCGCCAATAGTCGTAACAGTAAAGCCCCTTCGCGACCAGCTCCGGATGCGACTCCGTCACGTACCCGCCCGCCGTTCCGGAGGGATACCCCTTTTCGTCGTAGATCCACGTGCGCATCCCGCGGCGGACGTATTCCCGGAACCCGGCCTCCGCCCGTTTCCACGCCTCCGGATCGTCCGGGAACCGGCGGCCGTAGTCGACGTTTCCGACGATCCCGGCAAACCCGCGGCGGTCGTAGTACTCGGCGCGGGAAAGGTCCTGCACGCCGGTGTGGATGATCTGACAGACGCCGTACCGCCTGTCCGGATCCCGGAAATTCTCGGTCAGTCTCTCAAGGTCTTTCATCGCTGTCCCTCCCGCGGTCTTCTCCGCGATTTTTTTGCCGGCGCTTCCCGCCGGCCTGCCGGCTCCATTCTATCAAAAAAGAGGCGGCCGGTCAACACTTTCGTGCCGACCGGCCACAGGTTTTCCGTTTTTTTCAGCTGTTCGCCCGGTCCGGCCGGTACTTCCGGTCATAGAGCAGAGCGGCCAGCAGGACCACGAAGCAGGAGCCCGCGTTGTGCACCAGCGCGCCGGTGGTCGGGTTCAGGATGCCCAGGACCGAAAGGGTCACCGCCGCGGCGTTGATGCCCATGGAAAGGGCGATCGCCCCGCGGATGGTCCGGACCGCCGCGTTCGAAAGCCATTTCAGATACGGGATCCGGGAGATGTCGTCGGTCATCAGCGCGACGTCCGCCGCCTCGACGGCGACGTCGCTCCCCATCACGCCCATGGCGACGCCGACGTCCGCGGTCTTCAGCGCCGGCGCGTCGTTCACGCCGTCGCCCACCATGCAGACCCCGCCGGCCCGGCTCAGCTCTCTCACCTTTTCCACCTTGTCCCCGGGCAGCAGCCCCGCGCAGACCGTTTCGATCCCGGCCTGTGCGGCAAAATATCCGGCGGCCCGGGCGTTGTCGCCCGTCAGAAGCACGGTCCGCGTTCCCATCTTCTCCAGCCGCCGGACCGCTTCCGGCGCGCCGGGCCTCAGCACGTCCGACAGCGCGAGAAGGCCCAGCATCCGCTCCGCGCTCGCAGCGAGGACGACGGCCTTGCCCTCGGCGCGCAGCCGAGCCGCCTCGCCGCCGTCTGCGCCGGTCGGAACGCCGTTTTCCCGGAGGAACTCCTCGTTCCCCAGAAAGAAAACGGTCCCGTCCGCCTCTGCGGAGATCCCCCGCCCCGCCGACATCCGGAAACCGGAGGTCTCCGACAGCGAAAGCCCCTTTTCCCGGGCCGCCTCGACGATGGCCTTTCCCAGCGGATGCTCGCTGCGGCGCTCGGCCGAGGCCGCCAGCGCCAACAGCTCGTCTTCGCCGACGCCCTCCGCCGGAAGGACGTCGCTCACCGTCAGGCGTCCTCCCGTGAGCGTTCCCGTCTTGTCGAACGCCACGGTGCGGATCTTGCCCAGCTTTTCCAGCGCCGCGCCGGATTTGACGACGACGCCGTTCTTCGCCGCCTGTCCGATGGCCGCCATGACGGCCGTCGGCGTGGCCAGCACCAGCGCGCAGGGGCAGAACGCCACCATGACGGTGACGCCCCGGACCACGTCTCGGGTGACGAGCGCCGCGGCGACCGCAATGAGAAGCGCAGCCGGAACGAGCCAGCTGGCCCACCGGTCCGCGATCCGCTGAACGGGCGCCTGGTCCTTCTCCGCGTCCCGCACCATGCGGATCAGCTTCTGAAGCGAGCTGTCCTCGCCGACCCTCGTCGCCGCGACATCCACCGAACCGAAGCGGTTCACCGTCCCGCTGAACACCTTGTCTCCCGGCGCCTTGTCGACGGGCAGGCTCTCGCCGGTCATGACGGATTGGTCCACGCTGGTCTCCCCCGCCGTGACGACGCCGTCCACCGGCACGGTCTCGCCGGGCAGGATGCGAAGCAGGTCTCCCGGAACGACCTCGGAGACGGGAACGAGGACCTCTTCCCCGCCGCGGAGCACCCGCGCCGAGTCCGGCGCAAGGGCGATCAGGCTCTTCAGTCCCTTCTGCGCCCGCCGGGTGGTCATCTCCTCCAGCAGCGCGCCGAGCTCCATGATAAACGCCACTTCGCCGGCGGCGAACAGATCCCCGATCCAGACGGCGGCGATCATGGCCATCGAGATCAAAAGTGCCGACGAGATCTTGGCGATGCCCCGGTTCCGGACGATCCGCAGGATCGCCAGATACAAGAGCGGGATCCCGCAGATGACGACGCATCCCCAGGCCAGATACGCCCCGGCGGGAACACCCGCCCGGGGCAGGACGAACGACGCGAGCAGCAGCGTGCCGCCGACGGCCGTCATGATCCAGCCGGCCAGAAAATCGACGATCTTTCGGATCCATGTCATCGTTTCGCACACCTCCTGTTAACAAACGGAAAAAGAACCCGTATAATAGATTCGATACTGAACGAACTGTTCGGTATCGATGATACCGCGATCGCGGCCAAAAAACAAGAGGCAGATGCGCCCCACCGTCCGTTACGGAACGGCGAGGCGCAAACTGTCCGGAAAGGGGACATGCCCATGGACCGGCGCCAGAAGAAAACGCGGCAGGCGGTGTACCGGTCGTTCACCGCTCTGCTGGAGACCAAGCCCTATTCCGCCATCTCGGTCCAGGAGATCATCGACGGGGCCGACGTCGGGCGCAGCACCTTTTACGCGCACTTTGAAACGAAGGACGCGCTGTTGGAATCCCTCTGTCAGGAGATCTTCGACCACGTCTTCTCCAACGAGCTGACGAGCGAAGCGTCCCACGATTTTTCCGACCGGGCGCGGGACCTGCGCGCCGAGCTCACGCACATCCTGTACCATCTGCAGGACGACCGGACCTTCGTCCGGCGCATCCTCGCCCGCGAGAGCGGCGAGCTCTTCATGCGCTATTTCAAACGGCGGCTGGAAGGCGTGTTCGCCCGGGAGCTGGAGGGGTGCGTCTCCGACGTGCCGCAGGACTATCTGCTGCACCACATGGTCTGCGACTTTGCCGAGACCGTCCGCTGGTGGATGGACCGAGGCGGCTATCCGCCGGAAGAGGTCTGCCGGTTCTT
>JAEERN010000152.1 GCA_016285815.1 Clostridiales bacterium | reverse complement strand
GGTTTTAAAGGCCTTATGTTCTGCCGAGAGGGCCCCATTGGAGCGAGCCCTTCGGAGAGGACCCGAAAAGGGCCCCGGCCGGGTTTTTCAGCTGCCGGCCGTTCCGGTTCGTGCTTCCCCTCCCCTACATTACACAAAATTTTTATTTTGTGTAATGTTAACTGTGGCGCAGCGCACCGTCCCGAAGCTGCCGGTCCGGCCCCTCTGACCGCGGACAAGACCTTTGAAGACCCTCCTCCGCTGCGCTCCGAGCGATCCCGTTCGCGCTTTGCCGCGCTGGACCGCTGCGGTGCGGCGTCCTTGCACGACGTCGCCGCATCCCGTTTCGTCGGTCTCTGTCCGCCGCGGCGCGCGGAAGCTCCGATGACGATTGTGCTTGGAATTATCTTTGACGCAGGCAAAGGCGCAAATCTGATTGCAGGGTTTTAATACAGCAGCCCATGAAGAAAAGGCAAAAACTGATGAGAAAAAGCTTCTGAAAGCAATGTCCAAATTTATGTTTGTTCTTGCAGGATGCTTTCTTATATCTTCCTTTAGCCAGGTGTTTAACGTCAAGTCGCTGATCTGGATTGGACAGGCATTGTTTGCAGTTTTCTTGATTACCGGACTTATATACTTGAATACTGGAAACAGGTTCAAAAAGTAGAATGGCAGGATAAATCCCGATTTGCCGAAACAATATAATCGATCCGAGTGCCCTGACTTAACTGATCAACGGGTCAGGCACCAGGTCTTGCAATGGCTGGATTTGTCCATGTCGCTCTGGTGGAATACGAATGGAATACGAAAAGGAATATCCTGCGTTGATCTTCGAAAAGCTGTTTGAAGCTTTCTCGGCCGTCCAAGACCGCCCTGACCCTATTTTTTCTTGATTTAACAATTTTTTCAACTTTACGCATTTTTATAGAGGAGTGTTTCCTTTGGGCCTTGCTTTTTACAAACTGAACGGCGCCGGGAACGATTTCATCTTTCTGGACGGCATCGGCGGCTCTCTGCCGCAGACGGACCTCGGCGAGCTGGCGCGACTTCTCTGCCGGCGCGGGCACGCCGTCGGGGCCGACGGTCTCATCGCCCTGACGCCCGCCGAGGGCTTCGACGCCCGGATGACCATCTGGAACGCCGACGGCTCTCTGGCCCGGATGTGCGGCAACGGCATCCGCTGCGCTGCGCTTCTGCTCTGCGAGCTGGGTTACGTCTCCGGCGAGGATCCTTCGATCCTGTTCCGGACCGACGCCGGGCCGCGCCGCGTGGCGGTGCATACGAAAAACGGCCGTTTCGTCTCCGCCGAAACGGACATGGGCGTTCCCAGCTTCGACCCGGACGACGTTCCGGTGCTGAACGGCCGGGCCGACAGCACCGTGACGGTGATCGTCGACCGCGAAGAGCGCTATCCCCTCTTCTGCGTTTCCATGGGCAATCCCCACGCGGTGGCCTTCGTGGACGATCCCGCGGCGCTGGATCTGCCGTCCATCGGCCCGCTGATCGAAAACGCGCCGGTCTTTCCGGACCGGACCAACGTGGAGTTCGTCTCGCTCAGCCCGGACGGGACGCAAATGGACTTTCGCGTCTGGGAGCGCGGCTGCGGCGAGACGAAGGCCTGCGGCACGGGCATCTGCGCCGCGGCCGCCGCGGCGGTGAAGACCGGACGCGCCGAGTCCGACCGCCCCATCACCGTCCGCGCCCTCGGCGGGACGCTGGAAGTCGTATACACCTCGGCAGGGCACGTGCTGCTCAGGGGCCCCGCCGAACTGGTCTATAAAGGAGAATGGAAACCATGCTGAAACCGAACCGACACTATCAGGACCTGACGGAAAATTATCTCTTTTCCGAGATCGCTAGACGCGTTGCCGCCTTCAAGGAGGCAAACCCAGCCGCCAGGGTGATCTCCATGGGCATCGGAGACGTGACGCTCCCCCTCTGCCCCGCCGTGACGGACGCCATGGGCAAGGCCGTGGCGGAGATGGGCGATCCGGCGACCTTCCAGGGGTATCCGCCCGCCGTGGGCTATGATTTTCTGAAATCCGCCATCGCCCGGTACTACGCCGAACGCGGCATCCCCGTCACCGAGCGGGACGTCTTCGTCAGCGACGGCGCCAAGAGCGACACGGGCAACATCACCGACCTGTTCGACAACGACAACGTGGTGCTGATCCCGGACCCGGTCTATCCCGTCTATCTGGACAGCAACGTCATGCTGGGCCGGACCGTCCGCCTGATCGACGCCACGGAGGAAAACGGCTATCTGCCGCTGCCGGACGAGCGCACCGAGGGCGACATCATCTATCTCTGCTCGCCCAACAACCCCACGGGGGCGGTCTACACCCGCGAGGGGCTCAAGGCCTGGGTGGATTTCGCTCTGAAAAACGGCAGCGTCATCCTGTTCGACGCGGCCTATGAGGCCTTCGTCCGGGACCCTGCTCTGCCCCGGTCCATCTATGAGATCGAGGGGGCGCGGGCCTGCGCCATCGAGTTCTGTTCGTTCTCCAAGACGGCGGGCTTCACCGGCACCCGCTGCGGTTATACCATCGTCCCGGCCGAGCTGGAGGCCGGCGGCATGAACCTGTCCCGCATGTGGCTGCGCCGCCAGTCCACCAAATACAACGGCACGGCCTATATCGTCCAGCGCGGCGCCGCGGCGGTCTTCTCGCCGGAGGGCCACGCCCAGACCCGTGCCAACCTCCGCTATTATCTGGACAACGCCCGGCTCATCATGGCGTTTTTGGACAAAAAGGGCATCCCGTACACCGGCGGCGAGTGCTCGCCCTACATCTGGCTGAAATGTCCGGACGGCTGTACCTCGTGGGAGTTCTTCGACCGGCTTCTGAACACGGCGGCCGTGGTCGGGACCCCGGGCTCCGGCTTCGGGCGCAACGGCGAGGGGCGCTTCCGTCTCACCTCCTTCGGCAGCCGCGAAGGTACGCTGGAGGCGCTGGACCGGCTGGACGCCCTGCTTTGAGATCGTCAGAACGGAGGATCGCGCAATGAAAGCCTATCGCATCGGCGTCATGGCGGACAGCTTCCGCCAGCCGCTCTTCGAATCCCTGGCCACGGCCCGCGCCCTCGGCGCGGACGCTGTACAGCTCACGGCCGTCGGCGGCGAGCTCTCGCCCGCCATGAGCGCCGCCGCCCGGGCGGAGGTCCGGGACCGGCTGGACGCCGAGGGCCTCGCCCTTTCCGCCGTCTGCGGCGACCTGGGCGGCCACGGCTTCACGCTTGCCGC
>JAEERN010000151.1 GCA_016285815.1 Clostridiales bacterium | reverse complement strand
GGAAGGAGGTGAAGGAACGTATGAGTACCCAGATGGAAAAGCTGTTGGCTGCTCAGGAGAAAACCCAGGAGAAGCTGCGCCGGACACAGGAGGAAGAGAAGCAGCTCAAGAAGCGGATCGCAGAGCTGAAGCGGAACGAGCGCACCCATCGGCTTTGCACCAGAGGCGGTTATGTAGAGAAGCTGCTTGCTGAGCTCGGCGCGGAGCCCGTTCGAAACGTCCGCCGTCCGGCGGCAGACCACGGTCCCGTCCAGCGAGGCGGTCACCTCGGCGCGGCCCGGCTTTCGCCCTGGCACGTTGCCGCGCACGGCCGCCGAGACGAGGATACGGCCGGCCCCGCCGCCGGTCAGATCGGACGAGACGGACACGTCCTCCAGCACGAAGGCGGGCTCGGCCACCAGCTCGACGCCCTGCCACAGCCCGAGGTTCACCAGCCGCGTTCCGAAATCCCACTTGTAGCCGAAGCGGCTCTTCTGGGTGAAGGTCCGGGAGGTATAGCCGATCTGGCCCATCTCGTCCGGCGCGCCTTTGAGGATCACCAGAAGCTCGAAGCGCTCGCTGGTCCGGAACAGCTCGGTGACGTCGAAGACCGCCGGGGCGAACATGCCCCGGTGTTCTCCGAGGAAGACGCCGTTCAGATAGACCGCCGCGTCGTAGTCGATCCCGCGGAAGACCAGCTTGAACGCCTCGCCGGAGAGCTCCGGCCGGGAAAAGGCCGTGCGGTACAGCCACCACTTGTTCTCGATCCACTCGCATTTGAGGCTGTTCATGCCGAAATAGGGGTGCTCGATGAGGCCCCGGCGGTACAGCACCAGCGCGACGCCGCCGGGCACGTCGGCGGGCATCCAGGGAAAGATCCCCTGAAGGTCGAGCCCCGTCTCCGCGCTTTTCCCCATAAGCGGGACGAAAGGCGCGGTGCAGGTCAGTTCCCATTTTTCCCGTGACAAGTCGTATCGCACGGTCGTTTCTCCTTTCCTGGCGCGGCCCGGCGGTCAGCGGACGGCGGTCTGGGGACCGTCGTAGTCCGGCGAGGCGGGGGACAGCGTGCAGAAGCCGCCGCCCGTGCCGCCGAAGGGGATCAGGCTGAACCCCTCGGCCAGAGAGCCGCCGGTGCAGCAGAGATAGTACCCGTCCAGCCCGTAGAACTTGCCGGCGGACACCAGCCCGTTCAGATACGCGTCGCCGCTGACGCTGACGGCCTCTTCGACGACGTTGGAGACGCAGACGCCCCGCAGGTACAGCGCGACGGTGACGTCGCCGAGGGCCGCGCCGGTGTCCCGGTCGCGGGCCCAATAGAGGTTCAGCGCGAAGTCGCCGCGCAGGTGCACGGTGGAGACGTATTCGGTGCCGGACAGCTCGTCGAGGTTGACGAAGGCGACCAGCTCGTCCGGGTGAAGGTCGTAATAGCCGCCCTGACCGGGTTCTTTGACGAACCGGTCGCCCCGGTCGATGAAGGGCTGGGCGACCCAGCGGAGAAAGCCCTCGGACGCGCAGTATTCGCCGCCGTTGAGGAAGTTGAAGGGCATCCGGACCAGCAGGGCCACGGCGTTGGACCAGTCGCCGGCGCGGCGCAGCTCGGACAGGGTGTCCGCCGCCAGCTTGCGGACGGGATCGGTCTGCTGCATCCGGGTCCAGGAAAGCTCCGTGCCGAGAGCGGCCCAGTCCCGGGCGGCAAAGGCGGCCTCGATCTGCTCGTAGATCCGCTGGTCCTCCGGGTCGTCGAAGGCCGGACCGGAGCAGCCGGCCAGGAGCCCGGCCGCCGTCAGCAGACAGAGCAGAGCGCCGAGCAGCCGGAGACGGACGGGGCGGGGATTTCCCGCGCGGCGGAAAGAGATCATCAGAGTTCCCTCCTTTTTTCTTCTGATACGATTATAGCACAACGCCCCGGCGCTGTCCAGCGGCGCCGGGGCGGGAAGCGGGTCGGGCGGAGAAAGTTGGCGAAGGGAGCGGGAGCGGGCCGCGTCCGTCAGCGGCCGCGGCCGCGCTCGGAAAAGCATTTCAGCTCGGCGCGGAAGACGGTGCCGCCCTCGGCGGAGCTTTCGGCGGAGAGCCGCGCTCCCATGAGCTTGGCCATCTCGGCGGCGATGGAGAGGCCGAGACCGAAGCCCTCGGCCGAGCGGGCCTTGTCCGCGCGGTAGAACCGGTCGAACACCAGATCCAGCTCGCCGGGGGGGATGACCTCGCCGAAATCGCGGACAGCGAGGGTCGCCGCGGTCCCGCGGCGGCGGAGCGTGACCGAGATCACAGAGCCGGGCGCGGCGTACTTCACGGCGTTGTCCAGATAGACGCTGACCAGCCGGGCGTACAGCTCCGGGTCGGTGAGAGCCGTGACGCCGGGATCGGTCTCGCATTCGATGGTGAGCTTTCGCTCGAAGGCCACGGGCTCGAAGCTCAAGACCTGTTCCTCCGTGGCGGCGGAGAGATCCGTTTCGCTCAGGACCGTTCGGGTCCGGCCGTCGTCACAGCGGGCCAGCGTCAGCAGCCGGTCGATGAGCTGTTTCATCCGCGTGGCCTCGGCCACGGTGTTGTCGACCCACTGGCTCTGGGCCCGGACGGTCTCGTCCGGGTGGGCGGCCAGGATGCTGGTGTTGGCCAGGATCACGGTCAGCGGGGTCTTCAGCTCGTGGGAGGCCTCGGAGACGAAGCGGTTCTGCTTGTCCCAGGCCTCGCCGACGGGGCGCACCGCCAGCGCCGACAGCCAGAGGCTGAGAAAGAAAAACGCCACCAGTCCAGCCGCCAGCGCGGCGGCGGACAGCGCCGCCGTCCGGAGCGGCGCGGCGAAGAGCGCGTCGGCGTCGGCAAAGGCCGCGAGAGAGCCGTCGGCGCTGAGCCGGTAGAGAAGCCCGAGTTCTCTGAGCCAGCCGCTCTCGCCGCCGTCTGCGCGTGCCGCGGCGCAGGCCGCGGCGGCCAGCTCGTCCGACAGGGTCGCGCCGTTTTCCGACAGGACGGCGGCGCCGTACCCGTCGATCCGGACGGTCACCGTGGCCACCGAGGTCGGCCGGTTCCGGTCCGGCCCGTCCGGCGGCTGGGGATCGCGTCCGCCGGGACGGCCGATGACCGCCGGGTCGACGCCCATGCGGCCGTCGGCCTCAAGCGCGCTGTGAAGCGCGCGGTCCACCTCGTTCCGGGCGCTTTGATAGCTGCCGACGCACAGCAGCAGGAACACGGCGAGCATCACCGCGCCCACGGAGAGCATGTTGATCAGGACGATCTTCGTCCGAAGCCGCTTCAGCATACGCCGACCTCCAGCTTATAGCCCTGTTTTTTGACGGCGACGATCTGGACCGAGCTGCCCAGAAAATGGAGCTTTTTCCGCAGGAAGGACATATAGGCCTCGACGTTGGCGTCTCCCGCGTCCGAATCGTAGCCCCAGACGCGCGTCAGGATCTCGTCCTTGGACAGCAGCGCGCCGGGACGGGCCAGCAGCAGCTTCAGGATCTCGGCCTCTTTGAAGTTCAGATGGATGCTGCGCCCCTCCCGGCTCAGAGAAGAGGACGACGCGGTGAAGCAGAGATCGCCGAAGCGCTGTTCGTCCCCCACGAAGACCTCGCGCCGGCGGGCGAGGGCCCGCACGCGGGCCAGCAGCTCTTCCGTGGCGAAGGGCTTGGTCAGATAGTCGTCCGCGCCGGCGTCCAGCCCGGTCACCCGGTCGTTGACGGCGAACCGGGCGGTGAGCATCAGGATCGGCGTTTGGATCCCGGCCGCGCGAAGCCGGGACGCCACGGCGAACCCGTCGCATCCGGGCAGCATCACGTCCAGCACGATGACGTCGTAGATGCCGCTGCGGCCGTAGTCCACGCCGTCCGGACCGGTGTGGACCGCGTCCGCCATCCAGCCCTGCTGCGCCATGATCTGCTTCAGCGCGTCGGCCAGTCGTTTTTCATCTTCAACGATGAGGATCTGCACGGTGGTTCCCTCCTCCGGGACGGTCCGGTCTCCCGGCGGGCGGATGGATCCGTCCCCTCCATAGTATAGCACAGCCTCGGCCCGCCGGCAACGGTATCATACCGCGCGAACCTGAAAGAATGCTGAAAAAACCGGAAAAAACGCCGCCCGCCGCGGGGCGGAAGGACCGGCCGGCCGCGGCGTGGGTTGCGGCGGACGGCAGACCGTGGTATAATAGATCCGTTGAAAGCTCTCCGGAGCGGCCCGGCTGCGGCGGGCAAAAAAACCGGCGTTTTTTTAAGCTTGTTTTCAGGGTGGGGGGGTACAATAGGGTCACAGGAACGAAAGACGGGGGCCCCGGCGGGCCATCCCGGAAAGAGAGGGAACGTTATGAAAAACAGATTCTTCAAGGTCGTCCCGACGCTTCTGCTGATGCTTTGTCTGGCCGGATGCTCGCTGGCCGGAACGACTGCGCCGTCCTCGTCGGGCGGCTCGTCGACGGACGCTTCGGCCCCGGCGGGCACGAGTGTCCCGGTCACGGTCCCGACGGCCTCGCTGGACCCGGAGGACGTCGCGACATCTTACGACGAGGCCGCGGCCGTCTCCGTCGTCTTCTCCGATAACGCGGTCTCGGTCAGCGGGACCGGCGTGGAGGCCGACGGCACCACGGTGAGGATCACCGCCGCCGGGACCTATACCCTTCGCGGCTCTTGTCCGGACGGACAGATCCTGGTCGAGGCCGGGGAGAACGACAAGGTCCAGCTGGTGCTGGACGGGCTGACGCTGACCTCGTCCTCCAGCCCGCTGGTGGCGGTCGAGGCGGACAAGGTCTTCGTGACGCTGGCCCCGGACAGTGTCAACTGCCTGACCGACGGCGCGTCCTATACGCTGGAAGCGGGCGGCTCGTCGGTAGACGCCGCGCTGTTCTCCAAGACGGATCTGACCATCAACGGCTCGGGCAGCCTGACGGTCACCGGCACGTCGGCCCACGGCATCGTCTCCAAGGACGATCTGGTCGTCACCGGCGGGACCGTCACCGTCTCGTCGGCCAAGACGGGGATCGAGGGAAAGGACTGTCTGATCCTGACCGGCGGCGTCATCGCCGTGACGGCGGGGACCGACGGGGTCCGCTCGACCAACAGTGAGGATGCCGGCCGCGGCTATGTGCTGATCGACGGCGCGGCGCTGACCGTGAACGCCGGATCCGACGGGATCCAGGGCGTGACGGGCGTGTCCGTCGTCTCGGGCACGGTGAACGTCACCGCGGGCGGCGGCACGGCGGGCCGCGACGCCGACGCGGGCAAGGGGATCCAATGCGACGGCGGGATCGCCGTCTCCGGCGGCACGGTCACCGTGGACGCCGGCGACGACGCGATCCACGCGGGCGGCGATATCTTCCTTTCCGGCGGCACGCTGACGCTGGCCACGCTGGACGACGGCGTCCACTCGGACACCGCTCTCACCGTCAGCGACGGCGTCGTCGCGGTCACCCGGAGCTATGAGGGGCTGGAGGCCGGCGAGATCACTATCTCCGGCGGGACCGTCTCCGTCTGCGCGAGCGACGATGGTCTCAACGCCGCGGGGGGCAGCGACGGCTCCGGGACGGAAGGCTGGTTCGGCGGCCGGCGCGGCGGCGACGCGTTCGGCGCGGACAGCTCGAAAAAACTGACCATCACGGGCGGCACCGTTCTGGTGGACGCCGGCGGCGACGGGCTGGACTCCAACGGCAGTCTGGAGATCACGGGCGGCACCGTTCTCGTGAACGGTCCCACCGACAACGGCAACGGCGCGCTGGACGCCGGCCTGACCCCCGTCGTCCGCGGCGGCACGGTCATGGCGGTGGGAAGCTCCGGCATGGCGGTGGGCTTCGGCGGCGATTCGACCCAGTGCAGCCTGATGGCCAACGTCGGCGCCGGCGCGTCGGGCGGGACGCTGGTCCTGCTGGACGAGAGCGGCCGGGTGCTCTGCGCCATGGAGACCGCGAAGACCTATTCCAACGCGGTGGTCAGCTGCCCCGAAATGACCGTCGGCGGCACGTACACGCTGGCCGCGGTCGCGGGCGGCGCCTCGGCGGGCGACACGGTCTCGGTCTCGGATCCGGGCGTCACCGTGCTGGCGACGGTACAGCAGACCGCGATCTCCGTCGGCGGAAGCGGCGGCATGGGACCCGGCGGCGGGATGCCGGGCGGACAGCCGGGCGGCATGATGCCGGGCGGCGGCCGCGGGGGCTTCGGCGGCTGAACGTGCGCCCGTGCCCTTGGGAAACGCATCGGGCACAGTCGAAAGCTCCGTCGTCCCCGACCCGTGCGCGGGCCGGGGACGACGTTTTTGTCTGAAACGAGGAGCCGGTTGAAAAAAACTTGACAAACATAGAGCGGAACAGTATAATATCAAGCGGACAAGAGCGGCCGGCGCGGAGAGAAACCGGCAAAAAAAGAGGCGCGATCCGTTCGGCGGATCGCGCCTCTTCGCGCGTTTCGACAGGAGAAAGGCTCACTGCCCGTAATAGGCGTCCTTGCCGTGCTTGCGGCGATAGTGGCGGTCCAACAGCGCGGCGGGCACGGGCGGGGTCTCCGGGGACAGGACCAGCGTGTGCCACGCCATGTCGGCGACCTCTTCCAATACGGCGGCGCTGTGGACGGCAGCCTCCGGCGTCGGGCCCCAGGCAAAGGGCCCGTGGCTCTGGACCAGCACGGCGGGCACCGCCCCGGCGGCCGCGGCGGACACGGTCTCGGCGATGACCAGCCCTGTGTTTTTCTCATACGCCCCGGCGATCTCATCGTCGGTCAGAGGACGGGTGCAGGGGACCGGACCGCAGAACTCGTCGGCGTGGGTCGTGCCCAGCGCGGGAACGGCGCGGCCGGCCTGGGCGAAGATCGTGGCCCAGCGGCTGTGGGTGTGGACCACGCCGCCCACCGAGGGAAAGGCGCGGTACAGCTCCAGATGGGTGGCCGTGTCGCTGGAGGGACGGCGGCTGCCCTCGACGGTGCGGCCGTCCAGATCGACGACCACCAGATCCGCCGCCGTCATGCTCTCATAGGCCACGCCGGAGGGCTTGATGACCACCAGCCCCCGCTCGCGGTCGATCCCCGAAACGTTGCCCCAGGTGAACGAGACCAGCCCCAGTGCGGGCAGGGCCAGATTGGCCGCAAGAACGCGCGCCTTCAGTTCGTCCAGCATGGCGCTCACGCCTCAAAGGGGTTTTCGCTGGGGTAGGGCAGACTGCGCGGCCGGTTGTAGGAGATATCGCCGACGCCGAGAAAGCGGAACACGTCGAACAGGGCGCGGCCGCAGTGGGCGAAGGCCACCGCGCCGTGGTGCGGATAGCGCTTTTCGATCAGAACGTGGCGGTAGAAGCGGCCCATCTCCGGGATGGCGAACACGCCGATCCCGCCGAACGAGCCGGTGGGAACGGGCAGCACCTCGCCCTCGGCGGCATAGGCGCGCAGGACGCCCTCGCTGTCGCATTGCAGGCGGAAGAAGGTGACGTCCCCCGGGGCGATGTCGCCCTCCAGCGTGCCGCGGGTGAAGTCCGGCTCGCTGTCCGCAGGCTCCAG
>JAEERN010000150.1 GCA_016285815.1 Clostridiales bacterium | reverse complement strand
TCAGGGCCAGCCCGGCGGCCAGTCCCGCCGCCGTCAGGGCCAAAACGGCGAAAAACGCCCGCTTCCGGACAGAAAACATCGGCAACACCCCTCAAGCGATGGATATTGCCGACGCGACTGTTTTATTCCTTTGCCGCTCCGGTCCAGCACCGCTCGGCATCCGCGTTCCGCTCTTCCTCACAGTGGCGGCGGCGGAAACGGATCAGGCTCTCGTGCCGTCCCAAAAAGCCGTACTTGAAGGCGAAGACCGAGGTCAGCACCAACGGGAGACACTCGAAGACCAGCGCGACCGCGCCGACCCAAGGCGAGCCGTTGAACAGCAGCGTCAGACGCTCCACCACGCCGCTCCAGCGGAACACGAACAGGCTCAGGATCGTGCTCAGCACGCTGATGTCCACGCGGAAGGCGTCCAGCACGGAACAGAGGATGCCGAACACCAGGATCGGGGCGACCATGTACAGCCCCGTCCGCAGGCCGACGGTCCGGTCCAGACGCACATCGCTCAGCAGCACGTCGCTCTGGTGGAAGTCGCCGATCTTCCAGACGTGCCGCCACGCGAACCAGCAGATGGTGGCCTCGGTCAGAAGGCTCAGCAGAAGCTGGATCGGCAGCGTCTCGCTGTCGGTGAAGCACTTGACGAGAAAGCTGAACACGTAGAACGTCAGCACCGACGCGATCTGGACCCCGTACATCCGAAGCACTGCGGTGCGGATCTGATACTTCATGCCGTGCTTTTTGTTTTTCATACCGCTCTCCCCAGCCGACTCTGACGCGGCTCTTCCCAAAAAGTCTTCTTTCATTATAGGCGAACCGGCCGCTTCTGTCAATGCCTTTCGCGATTCTCAATATTTATTTAACATTTTCCCCGCCGCGCGCCGCAAAGAGCGCGTTTTTCCGCCGTGCAGACGGCCCCCCTTGAAAAAGCCCGTGCGATATGGTAAAATGGACGGGAACACGGAAGATCCACCGCCGGATATAGAAGGAGGGCGCTTTTATGCTCAACAATTTCTGCCGCAGGCCGCTCTGGGAGGTCGGCGCGGTCCTGTCCGCCGTGGCCATGGGCCGCCGGCCCGCCGACACGGTGATCCGGAACGCGCGGCTGGTCAATGTCTGCACCGGAGAGCTCCAGGCGAACATCGACGTCGCCATCGCCGAAGGCCGCATCGCGCTGGTGGGCGACGCGGCCCACTGCGTGGGCGAGGGCACCGAGGTCATCGACGCCGCCGGCGCCTGTCTCGCGCCGGGCTTCATGGACGGCCACATCCACGTGGAATCCTCCATGATGACGGTCCGCGGCTATGCCGAGGCCGTCCTGCCCCACGGGACCACGGGCATCTATATGGACCCCCACGAGATCGGCAACGTGCTGGGCCTGCCCGGCGTCCGCCTGATGATCGACGAGGCGGCCCTGACCCCGCTGAAGAACATGGTGACGGTCCCCTCCTGCGTGCCCGCCGTTCCCGGCTTTGAGGACACCGGCGCCGCCGTCGGCCCCGACGAGATCCGCGAGATGATGACGTGGCCCGCCGTCGTGGGGCTGGGCGAGATGATGAACTTCCCCGGCGTGCTGTCCGGCTCGGAGCACACCTTCGGCGAGCTGGCCGAGACCCTGAAGGCCGACAAGGTCGTCACCGGTCACTTCTCCATCCCCGACACGGGCCGCGCCCTCAACGCCTATATCGCCTCAGGCGTGCGCTGCTGTCACGAGTCCACCCGTCCGGAGGACGTGCTGGAAAAGATCCGCCGCGGCATGTACGCCCTCCTGCGCGAGGGCAGCGCCTGGCACGATCTCCACGAGATCGTCCGCGCCATCACCGAGAACCATGTGGACACGCGCTTCGTGTGTCTGATCTCCGACGACACCCACCCCCACACGCTCTGCGCCGAGGGGCATCTGGACCACCTGGTCCGCCGCGCCGTGGAGGAGGGGCTGGACCCCGTCACCGCCATCCAGATGGTCACCATCAACGTGGCCACCTGCTTCCGCATGGACCACGAGCTGGGCAGCGTGACCCCCGGCAAATGCGCCGATCTGGTCCTGCTGGACGACCTTAAAAACCTGCGCGTGACCCGCGTGCTCATCGACGGCGTCACCGTGGCCGCCGATGGCCGCCTGACCGTCGATCTGCCCCACTTCCGCTTCCCCGACTGGGCCCGCAGCTCCATGCACGTGGGCCGGACCATGACCGCGGCGGACTTCCGCATCCCCGCCCCCGAGGGCGCCGGGGACACCGTCCGCGCCCGGGCCATCGAGATCATCCCCGCACGCGTCGGGAACTACGAGCGCATCGTCGAGCTGCCCGTCCGGAACGGTCTGGTGGAGGGCGACGTGAGCCGCGACCTGTGCAAATGCTTCGTCTTCGAGCGGCACAACGCCACCGGCTCCTTCGGCTGCGGCTTCGTCACCGGCTTCGGCCTCAAGCGCGGCGCCATGGCCCAGACCGTGGCCCACGACGCGCACAACCTGCTGGTCACCGGCACCAACGACGAGGACATGGCCCTCGCCGCCAACACGCTGATCGAGTGCGGCGGCGGCCTGTGCGCCGTGTGTGACGGAAAGGTCCTGGGACTGGTGCCGCTGCCCATCGCCGGCCTGATGAACGACAAGCCCGCGGCCGAGATGGACGCCCTGATCGAAGAGCTGTCCCGCGCCTGGCGGGATATCGGCTGCGAGATCGTCTCGCCCTTCATGACGCTGGCGCTGGTCCCGCTGGCCTGCCTGCCGGAGCTTCGCCTCACCAACCGCGGTCTGGTGGACTGCCGCACGTTCCGGTTCGTCGATCTGTTCGTCAAGTGACCCCGCGGGGACGCGCCCCCGTCTCTCCGGTTTTCAAAAGAGAGCTTCCCGGCCGGGAAGCTCTCTTTTTCCGTTGTGTTCGACGCGGCGCCCGCGTCAGTTCGCCCCCGCCCCGGCCAACAGGGCGTCCATCCGCGCGATCAGCGCCTCGACGCCGATCCGGTTCGTCAAAAACCGGGCGTTGCCGTCGGGCCGGTATGCCGGGCGGAAGGTCCCGTCGTCCGCCACGTCCAGACGGAAGGGCTCGGACAGGCCGTAGACCTCGCCGGTCCCGTTCACGGCGAAATCCGCCGCGGTGAGGTCCCAGCTGGAGCGGCGCATGGCGCCCTCGGTGTAGAACCGGTAGGCGTCGCGCAGGGCGTCCCGCCGGTCGTCCTGCGGATCGAAGCCCGCGACCAGGGGCTCACCCAGCTCAAAGGGCGAGAAATAGAAGGGCACGTCCAGCGTCCGCACCACCGTCCGGGCCGCCGCAGGGTCGCAGATCACGTTGTATTCCCGAAGCGTCGGATCGGCGCTTCCCGCCATGCTGACCACGGCGCGGATCTTGCGGCGGCACAGCGCCGGCTCCGCCTCGGCGATCTCCGCCAGCGCGTTGAACTGGCCGATGGTCACCACCACGGTCTCGCCGTCGCCGGAGGCCAGCAGCGCGCTCTTGTACAGCTCCGCCGAGTGCTCCGCGCGAAGGCGCCCCGCGCGGAACCGCGGCGAATACGTCTCGGTCACCGCCCGGTTGTAGCGGCAGCAGTCCTCCAAAAACGGCCGGGACATGAACCGCCCCAGCGGGACGCCGGAGACGCCGCAGAAGGCCAGCAGCGCGTCCGCCGCGCCCTCGCCCCACGGGTTCGATGTGCAGTTGATCACGGCGGCAATCTCGAACCCGTACCGCTTCGCGCCCTCGGCCAGGATCACCAGCGCCCCGGCGTCGTCGCAGTCGGGGCCGATGTCCGTGTCGAGGATCACGCGGCCGCCGGTCCGCCTCAGGGGTTCAAAGCTCACAGACGCCGCCCCCTCTCCGCTTCAGCCGCTCCAGCGCGCCCCGGGCCGAGGCCCGGCGCCGCTCGGTCTCGGCCCGGTCGACGCGGATCTCCACCACGTCTCCCTCGGCCGCCCCGTCAAACAGCGCCGCAGGCGCGTTCACCGTGCGCCCGTCCGGCAGCTCCACCGAGGCGACCCCTTCGGTCACCCGGTCGACGACGACTTTCATGCTTTCCGATCCTCCCGTTCTTCAGTTTCCGTTCGAAACGAGCCGGACGCTCCGTCCGTCCGACTCGAACACGATGGTCCCCCGCTCGTCCGTCCGCAGGATCTGCGCCCCGGCGTCCGTCCACCGCTTCACCGCGGACGGGGCCGGATGGCCATAGTCGTTTCCCGCTCCCACGGAGATCACCGCCCACGCCGCGCCGGTCCGGCGAATAAACCGCTCCGTCGAGCTGTAGGCGCTGCCGTGGTGGCCCACCCGGACCACCTGCGCCGACAGGTCGCCGCGAAGGCCGTTCTCCGTCCGTTCACCCGCGTCGGCCATAAACAGGAACGCCGTCGCGCCGTAGGTCACCCGGACCACGGCGCAGGCGTCGTTCAGATCCTCATACTCGCCCGGGTCCGGCGCCAGCAGCGTCACGCGCCAGTTCTCGGACAGGGCGACGGCCTTTCCCGTCTCGGCGATCCTCACCCGGCTGCCCGCCGCCTCCGCGGCGGAGAGCATATCGTCGAAGGCCCCGGTGGGACTCACCGCGTCCGGCATCCAGAGCTCGTCCGCGCCGAAGGCCGCCACCAGCGCGGCCATGCCGCCGATGTGGTCGGCGTGGGGATGGGTGGCCACCGCGAAGTCGAGGCGCGTCACGCCGCAGGCCCGCAGATACGCCTCGGTCCCGGCGGCGGTGGGCGCCTCACCCGCGTCGATCAGCAGCGTCTCGCCGTCCGGCAGCTCGACCAGCGTGCAGTCGCCCTGTCCCACGTCGATGCAGTGCACCCGCAGCACCGCCGCGGACGGATTCCACGGCGGCAC
>JAEERN010000149.1 GCA_016285815.1 Clostridiales bacterium | reverse complement strand
TTCCACGGGCAGACACAGCCGGACCAGCCGCCACGAGCCGATCTCGCCGTCCAGCGCCTTCACCGCCTCCCACGAGGGGTTGACCGTCTCGCCGCCGAAGGGCTCGAACCCCGTGATCAGCAACGTTTTTCCGCTCCGCTCCACCGCTTTGCCGCTCCTTCCGCGCCGTTCAGCGGGGCCCGGCCCCGCGGGTCTCGCCCTGCTCGGCCAGCTTCCGCTCGTCGGCCAGCGACAGCTCGTACATCTCCGCGTAGACGCCGCCCAGGGCAAGCAGCTCGGCGTGGTTCCCCCGCTCGACGATGCGGCCGTGATCCAGCACGCAGATCTGGTCGTACCCCACGATGGTCGACAGCCGGTGCGCGATGGTCAGGGTCGTGTGCTCGGCGCTGACCTGTTCCATGGCGCGGCTGAGCGCCGCCTCGGTCTCCGTGTCGATGCTGGCCGTGGCCTCGTCCAGGACCAGCACCGCCGGCCGGGCCGCCACGGCCCGCGCAAAGGCGATGAGCTGGCGCTGGCCCGCCGAGAACTCGGCGCCGCGCTCGGCCACATGGGTCTCCGTCCCGTCGGGCAGACTGTTGACGAAGTCCTCGGCGCTGACGGTCCGGATGGCCCGGCGGATGTCCGCGTCCGAGATGTCCTCCTCGTTGAGGCGGATGTTGTAGTTGATGTCGCCCGTGAACAGGAACACGTCCTGCTGGACCACGGCGACGGCCCGCCGCAGCGAACTCAGATTGAATTCCCGGATGTCGACGCCGTCCAGCAGGATCTGGCCCCGCTGGATCTCGTAGAACCGGGCCAGCAGCGAGATGATGGTGGTCTTGCCCGAGCCGGTGGACCCGACGAAGGCGATCCGCTCTCCCGGCTCGACCGTGAAGCTCACGTCCTTGAGCACCCAGTTCTCGCCCGTATAGGCGAACCAGACATTCCGGAACTCGATGCGGCCGGTGAAGCCCGTCAGCTCCCGGCCCGTTTCAAGGTCTTCAAGGGTGTCCTTCTTGTCCAGGATGTCGTAGATGCGGTCTCCGGAGATCAGGGCCGACTGGATGGACGTGAACTGCTCGGCCAGATTCGAGATGGGGTTGAACAGCTGTTGGATGTACTCGACGAAGGCGTACAGCGTGCCGATCAGGACCGAGCCGCCGAAGACCCGCGGTCCGAAGATCATCAGGATATAGGCGACGGACAGGCGGGACAGCATGGTCAGCAGCGGGTTGGACAGGCTGTTCAGCGTCAGCTCCACCATGCCGAGCCGGAAGTACTCCTTGCCGACGGCGCGGTACTCGTCGTTCTTGGTCTTTTCGCGGCAATAGATCTGGACCATCTTCATGCCGGTGATGTTCTCGGCCAGAAAGCCGTTCAGATGCGAGAGCGTGGATTTGAGCTTGATGAAATTCTTGCGGGACAGGTGGCGGTACAGCACCGTGATGGCCGCCACCACGGGGATGCACAGGAACGCCCAGAGGGCGATCTCCCGGTCCAGGATCAGCATGGCCGCCATCAGCTCGACGATCAGCAGGATGTCCTTGATGAACTGGACGATGATGCCCGAGAACAGGTCGCTCAGCGACTCGACGTCGCTGTTGATGCGCGTCAGCAGGCGGCCGGACGAGTTCTGGTCGAAAAAGGTCATGTTCATGCTCTGGATGTGGGCGAACAGCGTGGTCCGCATCCGGTGCATGATGCGCTGGCCCAGCGCAGCCAGGGTCAGCTGTTGGAAATAGTCGCACAGGACCCCCGCCAGCACCACGGCGAAGTAAAGCAGCGAGAGCCACAGGATCTCGTTCAGATCAGGAAAGTCCGTCTTCAGGTTCTGGTCGATGACCAGCTTCAGGATATAGGGCTTGACCACGGGCACCAGACTGGACAGGACGGTCAGGGCGGCGGCCAGCGTCGCCAGCGGGATCTGGAAGCGGATGTTGGCCAGCAGACGCCACAGGGTCCCGCGGCGCTTCCGCCCGCCGTATTCGCTCAGACGGCCCTCCACGGCGGCCTCTTTCACGGTCGGCTTGTCAGATCTCAACCCGAACGCCCCCCTTCTCCGGCAGCGCGGCCTCCTGCGTGCCCTTCTCCGTGATCTCCAGCAGGCGGATGTAGTCCGGCGACGTGCGCGACAGCTCCTCGTGGGTACCGAGTGCCGCGACGCTCCCGTCCCGGTCCAGCAGCAGGATCCGGTCCGCCAGCGCGGCGGCGTTGATCCGGTGGGTCACCAGCACCGTGGTGGTGTCCTTCAGATAAGACCGGAGATTTCCGATGATCTCGTGCTCCGTCTCGGCGTCCACCGCGGAGAGACAGTCGTCCAGCAGCAAAAGTCCCGGCCGCCGGGCCAGCGCCCGCGCGATGGAGATCCGCTGTTTCTGGCCGCCGGACAGGGTCATGCCCCGCTCGCCCACCACCGTGTCATAGCCCTTTTCGAATTCCGAGATGCTCTCGTGGATGGCCGCGGCCTTCGCGGCGGCCACCGCCTCCTCTTCGCTGATCCGCTCGTCGTAAAAGCGGATGTTGTCCAGGATCGAGTCCGAGAACAGGAACGTGTCCTGGGGCACATAGCCCACGTCGGAGCGGAGCGTTTTCAGCGGGATGCGCTCGACGGACAGCCCGTTGACCAGGATCGTTTCGGCGGGCGGGTTCCACAGGCGCATCAAAAGGGCCAACAGCGTCGACTTCCCGCTGCCCGTGGGGCCCATCACCGCCAGCACGCCGCCGCGCGGCAGCGTGAAGCTGACGTCCCGCAGGACGTCGACGTCCGTCTCCGGGTACCGGAAGGTCAGATCCTTGACCGAGACCTCCACGCGGCCCAGTTCGGTGACCGACGGGTCCGCCCGGCTGTCGGTGACGGCGGGCTCCGCCTTCAGGATGGTGTCCATCCGCTGGATCGAGACCACGCCGCGCTGCCAGACCTGGATGATCCGGGACAGGCGGTTGATGGGGTTCATCAGATAGCCGATATAGGTGTTGAACGCCACGAAGGCGCCCAGCGACAGCGTTCCCGCCACGACCATCCGGGCGCCGAAATAGAGGAACCCGGAAAAGACCACGCCGAAGACCAGCGCCGTCAGCGGGTTGATCAGACCGAAGACGCGGACCAGCGCCATCTCCGCCCGCCACTTGTTCCGGCTCAGCTCGTCGAACTGTTCGTTCTCTTTCTTTTCCTGGGCAAAGGCCTTGATGACGCGGATGCCCGTGATGTTCTCCTGGACCTTTTCCGCGATCTCCGAGATGCGGATCCGGACCACGGAGAAGCGGCGGCGCATCTCGGCCCTCAGCTTGATCAGGGCCAGCAGCAAAAACGGCAGCGGGATCACCGCGATCAGCGTCAGACGGATGTCCGTGGTCTTGACCATGTAGAACAGCGTGACCACGTTGGTGGTCAGCACGTCGATCAGCCCCACCAGACCCATGCCCAGCATCTGCCGGATGGTGGTGGTGTCCTGGATGCACTTGGTGATCAGATCGCCGGTGTTGTTCTTGACGTAATACTCCGGCGAAAGCGTCTGCAGATGGGTGAACAGGTCGTTCCGGATGTTCATCTCCACCGTCCGGGTAAAGCCCATGATGAGCTGGCGCCAGATAAAGCGCGCGGCAAAGGCGAGCACGGCGCAGCCCGCGATGAGATACACATAGCGCATCAGATCGGCGAGCTGTCCGTTCTCGCTGTTGAACACGTCCACCGCTTTCCCCAGCAGATCCGGGATCGTCGAATTCAGCACGGTGGCCAGAATGACGAAGACGATCCCCAGCGTATAGCGGAACCAGCTTTTTTTGAAATAGCCCAGCAGCTTCTCCCGGCATCCGGGAAGCCCTTTTTTCCTTGCCGGCATGGCCTCTTGGTATCGCGCTCCTCCCCGTTCGGACTGTGTGCGCCGCGTCTTACGCTTCGATCTGCGACGCCGGATCGAAGCGGTTCCCCGTCGAGATCCCGGCGTTCACCAGATGCGAGACGTCGTTGGCGAACACCAGACGGGAATGCTCCTCCCCGTCCTTCTTGTGGTGGGAAAAGTGGACCAGGTTGAGACAGCCGTTGTCCTGAGAGAACGAGGTGTCCTCCACCGCGCCCAGCCCCAGCGCCGCGGCCAGCAACTTCTGGTTGAAGCCGCCGTGGCCCACCAGCAGGATCTTCGCGTCCGAGTCCACGTCCCAGCGGCTCTTGACGTAGAGGATCACGCGCTGGGCGCGCTCCAGAAAATTCCGCTCCTTCTCTGGCAGGCACCAGGCGCGCCCGCCGTCCGGCGCCGGGTCGGGACAGGCGACCGCCGTGGGGCAGATGGCGTTCAGCTCCGCCATGGGGCGCCCGGGATACCACGGCATGGTGCCGTTCTCGGACATATCGGCCAAGATCTCCACCGGGATCGGGCCGCCCGGCTGCATCCGCGCCGTGGGGGCCGCGGTCTCCACCGAGCGCGTCAGCAGGCTGCAGATGACGGCGTCCAGCCGGATCTTCGACATCCGCCGCCCCAGGGCCTCCGCCTGCCGGCGGCCCAGCTCGGTCAGAAACGGATCCTGAGAGCGGTCGGACCCGACGTTCCCGCCGGTCTGTCCGTGTCGTGCGATATAGAGATACATCCTGCTCCACGCCCCTTTGCTGCGGATATGACGGTTTTTGATTATTTTACGCCTGTTTTAAGGCAAAGTCAACCGCAAATCCACGGGCTTTCCCCGTTCTTTTCGTCCTTTTTGTTGGAATTCCCCAAAAAGTTAGTACGATTAAACGTCCTTAAAAAAGCGACGATTGTCACAGAACTCAAACTCCTGCGGCGCGGCCGGATCAAAGCGCCCGGCCGGCCCGGTTTTTCCCGTCTTTTTTCCGTCAAAACGCACAATCTTGCCGCGACGGCCCCGGTTGACACCGCCGCCCGAAAAGGGTATACTGATTCCGGAGCGGCCGCGAGCCGCTCCGCGGGAGGTGAGCACGACGACGTTTTTCGCGGCGGGGACCCGCAGAGATCCCCATTGGAACCTGGCGCTGGAGGAAACGCTCTGCCGCCGGGCGGCCGCCTCGGGCCGGCCCGGGCTTTTCCTGTGGCAGAACGACCCCTGCTGCGTCGTCGGTCTCAACCAGAACCCGTGGCTGGAGTGCGACTTGGCGGCCATGCGTGCCGACGGCGTCCTGCTGGCGAGGCGGCGCACCGGAGGCGGCGCGGTCTACCACGACGGCGGGAACCTGAATTTCAGCTTCTGCTTTCCCGCCGGGCTGTCCTCCAACGCCGCGCGCACGGACGCGGTGCTGGCCGCGCTGGCCTCTCTCGGCGTTCCGGCCGAGACCTCCGGCCGGAACGACCTCGTCTGCGGCGGCCGGAAATTCTCCGGCTGTGCCTTCCGCACCGCCGACGGCTTCACGCTCCACCACGGCACTCTGCTGATCCGCAGCGACCTGTCGCGTCTGGACCGCTATCTGACGCCGGACGCGGACAAGCTCCGCGCCAAGGGCGTCCGCTCGGTCCGTGCGCGGGTGGTCAACCTGTCTGAGCTCTCCCCCGCCGTCACCGCCGGGGCGCTGGCCCGCGCCCTCCGCGCCGCCTTTGAAGAGCGCTTCGGCTGCGCCGAGGAGTTCTCCGCCCCCGCTCCGGACGCGGACCTGGCCGCAGAGTACGCCTCGCCCGCCTTTCTCTACGGGCGGACGCCCCGCTTTTCCGACACCGTCTCTCTCCGCTTTCCCTCCTGCGGCGTGACCGTCGGCCTGACCGTCGAAGACGGCGCCGTGGCCGACTGCCGCGTCTGGACCGATTCGCTGGACGGGGACCTCTCCGCGGCGCTGGCGCGCCGCCTGACGGGCGCTCCCTACCGGGAGGAGCTGGTCGCCTCCGCCGCCGCGGCGCTGCTGGGCGAGGACCCGCTGTGAGTGCGGCCCGACTCAGAAAAAACGCTCCGCGCACGCCGCGCGGGGTTCCGGGACTTTCCGAAACAGAGAAAGGTGACTCGCTATGGACACGCTTTACATGATCGGCAACACCCACTTCGACCCGGTCTGGCTCTGGACGTGGGACGAGGCCATGGCCTCGATCCGCTCCACGTTCCGGTCGGCGCTGGACCGCATGGCGGAGGATCCGGACTTCGTCTACAGCTTCTGCACCCCCGCCGTGTTCGAGTGGATCGAAACCGTCGATCCCCCGCTCTTCGAAGAGATCCGGAAGCGTGCCGCCGAGGGCCGCTGGGACGTCGAGGCGGAGGGCTGGTGGCTCCAGCCGGACTGCAACGCCCCCGGCGGGGAAAGCCTGATCCGTCAGGGACTCTACGGACAGCGGTATCTGGAAAACCGCTTCGGCCGCCGGGCGAACACGGTGTTCAACATCGACAGCTTCGGGCACAGCGCCATGATGCCCCAGATTCTGAAAAAGAGCGGCCTGGACTTTTATGTGTTCTCGCGCCCGGCTCCGGACGAGATGGAACTGCCCGCCGCCCTTTTCGACTGGCGCGCCCCGGACGGAAGCGTCGTCACGGCGTACCGCGCCGGCGGCGACCCCGGGATCTATCCGCAAAACACGGCGGAGGCCATCGAGCGCTGGCGCGGGATCCTGCCGGCGGCCGGCCGCGACGCCATGCAGGTCTACGGCGTTTCGGACCACGGCGGCGCCCCCACGAGACAGGCCATCCGGGACGTCCGCGAGGCCATGGCGCAAAACCGCGCCGTCGCGGTCCGCTTCGGCAGCACGGGGGATTTCTTCCGGGCCCAGCGGACGAAGCCGCGGCCGACCGTGTCCGGCGAGCTGCCGACCCGGTATTACGGCCCCTATTCGAACCACACCGGGACCAAGCGCAGCAACCGGAAGAGCGAATACGAGCTGAACCACGCCGAGCACGCGGCCCTCATGGCCGAGCGGCTCTGCGGCTTCCGGTATCCGAAAGACACGCTGTACCGGTGCTGGAAGGACCTGATGTTCAACCAGTTCCACGACATCCTGGGGGGCTGCTGCATCCCGGACGCCTTCGACGGCGTCCGCGACCGCCACGGAAGGCTGCTGCAGACCGCCGGCGAGGTGAAGCACTTCGCGCTGCAGTCGGTCTGCCGCCGGATCCGGACCCTCGGCGACAACCGGGACAGCGTTTGGAACGTCTGTCTGTTCAACCTGAACGGCACGCCGTTCCGCGGCGTCACGGAGGCCGAGGTCCAGTGGGCCTGGGAATTCCCGTGGTATTCCGGCGGGATCGAACTGGTCGACGAGAGCGGCGCCGTCCATCCGGCGCAAGTCGTCACCGAGAAAAGCGTCATCCCCGGGGCCCGCACCCGCTTCGCCTTCGAGGCCGAGGTCCCCGCCATGGGCTGGCGCACGTACGCCGTGCGCAAGACGGACCGGCCGGTGACCCGGGACTACGGCGACGTCGGCGGCGAGTCCCCCTTTCTGCTGCGCGCCTTCGAGGACGCCGGCGACACCTGGTGCTTCAACACGGCCGATGGCTACGGAAAGCCGCTGGAAGAGCCGGTCTTGATCGAGCGGCGGATCGCCGAAAAGGGCCCCCTTCTGACCACCGTGAAGCAGACCTGGCGGTTCCGCGATTCCCGGATCGAGGAGTTCATCACGACCTACGCCGGCGACCGCCGCATGGATTATGCCTGGCGCGTGAACTGGAACGAGCGCCGCACGGTGCTGAAGCTCATCCCGCGCGGCGCCGCAGCCCGGCCGGTCCGGGCCGCGATCCCCTGCGGCTCCGTCGTCCGCCCCGCCGACGGACGGGAATACCCCGTCGGAGAGTGGATGAGCTGGGGCGGGGAAAACGGCCGGACGCTGCTGCTGGACGGAGTTTTCGCCTACGACACGGACGGCGGGATCCGGTTGACGCTGGTCCGCAGCCCGCTCTACGCCGACCTGCGCCTCGGCGATCTCGACGAGCGTCCCGTGCGCCCTTATATGGAACAGGGCGTGCACGAGGGGCGCGTCTCCGTGATCCCGTACGAAATGACCGCCTCGGAAGCGGCCTCGGCGGCGGCCCATTGGAACGCCCCGCCGACGGTCGTCTGCGAGGCCAACCACCCCGGCGAACTGCCGCCGACGGACGGCTGGCTGCGGATCGACGGGAACGCCTTCTTGTCTGCGCTGAAAAAAGCGGAGGACGGCGATCCCGCCGCGGTCCGCCTGCTCGAGCTGAACGGCGTCCCGGAGCGGGTCCGCCTGACGCTGGGCGGCGCGTGCACGGAGATCGGACTGGAGCCTTTCGAGATCAAAACGATCCTCATGGAAGCCGACGGATCGGTCCGGGAGACGGACCTTCTGGAGCGCTGAGGACAGCTCGCCGGGCGGCCCGCTGTAAAGCTATACAGCTTTCATCCTGTTTCTCTCTATGTAAAGCAAAGCGGCTTCACGGTTCGACGAACCGACTTCGGCCGCCCGCCGCGCCGTTCCCCGTTTTTCGCCGTTCGGCGCGCAAAAAAGCGCCCGCGCACCAAGACCCGGTGCGCGGGCGTTTCCTTTCATGCTCTTCGGGCGTGCCGCGGCAGAGCGCGCTCGCGGGAGCGAGCGGTTTACTCTTCCGCGCCGGTCTCCTCGTCGGCCTCGTCGTACTCGTCGTTATACTCGTCGCCCGACGGCAGAGCGCGAGAGCCGATCTCCTCCAGCGCGGCGCGGATGGACAGGCTGATCTTCTGCTTCTCGGTGTTGATGTCGATGATCTTGACGCCCACCACGTCGCCTTCCTTGACGACGTCCGACGGCTTGCTGACGCGGCGGTCAGCCAGCTGGGAGATGTGGATCAGGCCGTCCACGCCGGGCAGGACCTGGGCGAAGGCGCCGAAGTCCACCAGCTTGACGATCTTGGCGTCCACGATGTCGCCCACATGACAGGTCTCGACGAACTTGGTCCAGGGGTTGTCCTCTTCGTTCTTCAGCGTCAGGGAGATCTTCTTCTTCTCCCGGTCCAGCGCGATGACGCGCGCCGTGACGGTGTCGCCCACGCTGACCGCCTCGGACGGATGCTTCAGGCGATCCCAGGACAGCTCGGTGATGTGGGCCATGCCGTCCGCGCCGCCGATGTCGATGAAGGCGCCGAAGGAGGTCAGGCTCTTGACCGTGCCCTCATAGACGTTGCCGACCTCGACCGTCTCCCAGATCTTGTGCTGGGCGGCCTTGCGCTGGTCTTCCTTGGCATAGCGGATCGAACCGATGACCCGGCGCTTGGCGCGGTTGATCTCGGTGATGCGGACCGGGACCTTGGTCTTCAGCAGCGGATCCAGCGGCTTGTCCTTGGGGATGCCGGTGTGCGAAGCGGGCACGAAGACCCGAACGCCGTTGACGATGACGACCAGGCCGCCCTTGTTGATCTCGACCACGTTGCCTTCGAGGATCTGGCGCTCTTCCTTCGCCGCGTCGATGTTGTCCCAGCCCCGGGCCGCGTCCACTCTCTTCTTGGAGAGCATGGCGTAGCCCTCCGCGTCGTTGACCTTGGTGACGAACACTTCCAGCTCGTCGCCGACCTTGGCGATATCCTCCGGCTTCACGCTGGGATCGTCGGAAAGCTCGGACGCCGGGATAAAGCCGGCGTGCTTGGTGCCCAGATCCATCTGGATCTCAGAGCCCGCCACTCTCGTCACGATGCCCTTCACGCGCTGTCCGGTGTGCAGGGTCTTCATGGACTTGTCCACCATCTCGGCAAACGTTTCGGCATCGCTCTCGGCGCTTTCCTCATCCGTCTCTTCGGCCGTCGTTTCCGCCGCCGCTTCGGCTTTCACTTCCTCAGCCGTTTCGGCAGACGCCGCTGCAAGCGTCTCCTCCGCCTCAAGAGCTTTGTCGAGAACTTCTTCGTTCCCGACGATCTCTGTCTCGTTTGTCATGTTGTTGTTGACCTCCTCAATCATTTCGGCCGGCGTCGATGCCCCGGCGGTGATACAGATTTTTTCGGGGTCCGCTCCCCGTATTTCAGCCAGGAAGGGGCGAAGCTCCTCCCAGGAACTGACGAAATAGGTCTTGCACCGCGCCGCGCAGATGTCGCGCAGGCGTCTGGAATTGGTGCTCATGGGATCGCCCAGGACGATGCAGACGTCGGCTTCGGCGGCCAGCCGGGCCGCCTCGGTCTGGCGCTCCTGTGTAGCATTACATATTGTATCAAATATTTTGGGATTTGTACACCGTTTTTTTAAAATGTTTACACTTTTTTCCCAAATTCCCCGGTCCGCGGTGGTCTGAGCCACCAGAGAGACGTCCTCTTCGCCCTCTGCGAGCACGGTTTCCAGCTCTTCCGGGGTCTCGACCACGTCCGCGCCGCCCGCCCAGCCGGAGATGGCCGTCGATTCCGGGTGGCCCTTGGTGCCGACGACGACGACCCGGCGTCCCCCGGCCCGCTCGCGCTCCGCGATGCGGTGGATGCGGCTGACACAGGGACAGGTGGTGTCCACGATCCGGATCCCGCGCGCCGCCAGCGCGCGGGTCACTTCCGGCGGTTCGCCGTGGGCGCGGATGATCGCCGTCGCCCCGTCCGGGATCTCCTGCGGGGTGCGGGCGATCCTCATCCCCGTGCGGCACAGGCTCTCCACCACGGCCTCGTTGTGGATCACGTGCCCCAGCGCCCAAACGCCGGGCCCCGCCGCGGCGCGGGTCATCTCCACCGCCCGCGAGACGCCGAAGCAGAAGCCCGCCGTCTCCGCCAGGATCACCTTCATGCGTTCTTCTCCGGGACCGGGACCGTCACGCGCTCGCCCTCGCCGTGCAGCGCGTAGATCCGTCTCAGGATCTCGTCCGAACAGGCCTCATAGTCCGCATGGTCCGGCTTGCCCGCCGGCTTTTCCGGCACATACGGCTCGCCGATGATGATGTCCGTCCGGCGGAACAGCTTCTTCTCGTTGCAGACGTAGATTGGAAGCACCGCGCAGCCCGTGCGCAGGGCGATCATGCCCGCGCCGGATTTGGCGTGATACCGGTCATAGCGGGTCCCCTCGGGAAAGATCAGCAGCCGCTGGCCGCTTGACAGGGTCTTGAGAGCGGTGCGGATGGCTGACAGGTCGTTTTCGCCCCGGCGGACCGGGAACGCGCCCAGCTTCCGGAAAAACCAGTTGGCGAGCTTCTTTTCGAACAGCTCCTGCTTTGCCATGGTGCGCATCATGGGATTCAGACCAACGGCGTCTCCCACCAGGACGGGATCGAACCAGTCCGAATGGTTGGCGCAGATCATGCAGCTTCCCCCGGGGATGTTCTCCCGGCCGGTGATCCGGTAAAAGAACAACACTTTCATCACAACGCGCGTCACATGCAGCATGAACTTAGCGAACACGGTCCAACCCCTCCGAAACGGTCTTTTTCAAAAGCGCATAGCCCTCGTCAAAGGTGAGCCAGCTGGTGTCCACCAGCACGGCGTCCGGGTGGCGGCGCAGCGGCGCCACGGCGCGGTTCATGTCCGCCTCGTCCCGGGCGCGGATCTCCCGCCGGATCTGGTCCAGAGGGACGTTCTCGCCCCGGCCGCAGAGCTCTTCCCAGCGGCGCTGGGCCCGCGACTCCTCCGACGCGGTGAGATAGATCTTCAGGTCCGCGTCCGGCAGCACCACCGTGGCGATGTCCCGCCCGTCCATGATGACGTTCTGGGTCTCGGCGGTGCGGCGCTGGGTGTCCAGCAGGAACCGGCGGACGCCGGGAAAGGCCGAAACGGCGGAGGCCCACCGGGACACCTCGTTGACGCGGATCGCCGACGAGACGTCCTCTCCGTTCAGCACTGTGCGCTGTCCGCTCTCGGAAAGCTCGGCCCGGACATCCAGCGTCCCGCAGAGGGCCTCGACGCCCTCCCGGTCGTCGATGGCGAGCCCCTGCCGCAGAGCGGCAAGCCCCACCGCGCGGTACAGCGCGCCGGTGTCCACATGCAGAAAGCCGAATTCCCGGCCCAGGCGCTTGGCCATACTGCTCTTGCCCGCGCCGCTGGGTCCGTCGATGGCGATGCTGACATACTTTCCCGATTGTGTCTTTCGTGCCTCCAAGGTGCGACTCTCCCGTGTTCAAAACTCGGCCGCCCGTCCGGCGGCCCCCGTCCCCGCGGCATAGCCCGTCGAGAACGCGGTCTGCAGGTTGAACCCGCCCGTATAGCCGTCCACGTCCAGGATCTCTCCCGCGAAGAACAGGCCCGATATCGATTTCGATTCCATGGTGGCCGGCCGGATCTCCCGGGTGGAAACGCCGCCCGCGGTGACGACGGCGCCCGCCATGGGCCCCAGCCGCAGCCCGCCGATCCTCAGGTCCTTCAAAAGCGCCGCCAGCCGCCGCCGCTCTTCCTTCGTCACGGCGTTCACCTGCTTGTCCGGGGCGATCCCGCTCCGCTCGACCAGAGGCTGGCGCAGCGAGGCGGGCAGCAGCCCGTCCAGCGCGTTGCGGAACAGGCGGTTCTTCTCCCCCGCAAAGTCCCGCTGAAGGCGCCGGTCCAGTTCGCCGGGATCCAGCGCCGGCTTCAGGTCCACGGCCAGCATCCACTCGCCCTCGCCGCGCAGATGCGCGCTGGCCGAGAGCACCGTGGGGCCGGAGACGCCGGCATGGGTGAACAACAGCTCGCCGAAGTCCTCGTATACCGTCTTGTCTCCGCGCAAAAGCCGGACGCCGCAGTTTTTCAGCGTCAGTCCGGCGCAGCGGCCGCAGAGCGGCTCGTCGGAGAGCAGCTCGACCAGCGAGGGACGCAGCGGCGTCACCGTGTGGCCCAGCGCCCGCGCGAAGTCATAGCCGTCCCCCGTGCTGCCCGTGCCGGGATAACTCAGGCCGCCCGTGGCGATCACGGCGCACCGGCAAGGGATCGTCCCCCCGTCGGTGCGGACGCCGGTCACGGCGCCGTCCTCCGTTTCGATCCCGGTGCAGCGCGCCGTCTTCACCCGCGCGCCGCTTCGGGCCAGATACCGCCGCATGGCCGCCGTCACGTCCGCCGCCCGGTCCGAAACGGGGAACACGCGGTTCCCCCGCTCGACCTTCAGCGGCACGCCCAGCTCTTCGAAAAAGGCCATGACCCGGTCCGGGCCGAACGCCCGGAACGCCGAATAGAGAAAGCGCGCGTCGCCGTTCATGTGGCGCATCAGACCGTTCAGGTCGGTGGCGTTGGTCACGTTGCAGCGGCCCTTCCCCGTGATGGAGAGCTTTTTGCCAAGAGACGCGTTCTTCTCGCACAGCACGACGGAACAGCCAAGCTCCGCCGCGCGGCCCGCGGCCATCATCCCGGCGGGACCGCCGCCGACGACGACACAGCCGTATTCCGTTTTTTCGGCGGTCTGCGTCTGTTTCAAGCGTCCCTCCGCGCCCGGCGGCCCCTCTGCCGGACAGTGATCTCTCTGGCGATACCATTGTAGTTTATCATTATACACCAAAACTCTTCGGATTTCAAGCCCCCGGTCCGCCTTTTATCAAAAAAATGTGGCCTCCTCCGTCAAAAGCGGGGGCCGCCCTCTCCTCCGCAGAGCTCTTCGCCGTCCGCGTCCACCAGCAGCGCGTCCTCTCCCACCAGCCGGATGGCGTTCCAGCGGAGCACCAGCTCCTCGCCCGCGGCCACGCCGAAAAAGCCCCTTCGCCGCTCTACCGTCACCGACGTCACCGCCCCGGTGACCGGGTCGATCTCCAGATCCCTCACGCGCCCCAGCTCCCGGCCGGAGCGCGTGGAGATGACCGCCTTGCTGGAAAGCTCTGACAATTTGATGGACATCCGCTCTTTCTCCCCCTTCTCCCGCCCGCCTTTTCCGGGGCGGGCCGCGCTTTATTTTTATGCGGACCCGGCCTGTCCTTATTGACGGCGGAGCCAAAAAGGATTATTATATATTGAGAGAACGCGAACGCTCCCAAGGGCGTTTGCCCCGCGCGGCGGCCTTTCGTCCGGCGCGGGCAAAGCGGGAAGGAATGGAGGAAAAACCGGCATGAACACCGCGCTCGCCCTGATCTTCCTGACCGTCGCCGTGTCCTATGGCTGGGGCATGCGCGGCGATCTGCTCGGCCACGGCAAGGGCGCCGTCGTCCCGGGCCTGCTGCTGGGACTCGGGATGGTCCTGCTCACCGGAGACGCCAAGCTTCTGCGCTGTGCCTGGATCCCCGCCGCCTTCGGCGCCGTCGGGATGTTCCCCGGCGGCGGCATGACCTACGGCGAGACCATCGGTCTGGTGCTGCACCGGTCGGCGCCCGCCCGCGGCCGGACGGGGCTTGCCTTCAAGGGCTTTCTCTGGTTTTTCTGCGCGGCGGGGCTGGTCTGCTTCGGCATCCGCCTGGTGAGCCTGCGCTGTTATTCACTGGCCGACACGCTGCTGCTGTTCGCCGCGGTCTGCCTGGCCCGCCCCGTGGGGATGCGGCTGTTCAACCGGCCCGGCGGTCTGCGCTTTTCCCCGACCCGGCAGGAGAGCTGGGGCGAAAACCTGCTGATCCTGCTGGTGCTGGCCTGCGTCTTCGCCGTTCACGGCGACTGGTTCTCGCTGATCGCCGCCTCGGTCGCCGGTCTCGGCGGCGCGCTGGGCTGGCTGGCCGGCATCACGCTGTTCGATCTGACCTGGCGCGGTCTGTGGCTGAAAAAGCTGACCCGGGCCGGCTTCTGCGACGGCTGGAAGATCATGGAGTTCTCCATCGGCGCGCTGGGCGGTCTCTGCTCCGGTCTGGGCCTGCTGGCCGCGTCGGCCCTGTTCCCGGACGCGCTGTCCGGCGGGTGGTTCGCCTCGGCCGACGGGCTGTCCGCCTACATCCCCCAGACCCTGTCTCTGATCCTGGGGCTGGTCTGGTGCGCGTTGCTGCCGCTGCACGCGCTGTTCACCGAGCTGACCCGCAAAAAGCCGTGGGGCGAGCGCGTGGAGGACTGGCTGCTGGACGTGCTCTACTGCGCCGTCCCGCTGCTGCTGCTGGGTCTGGGCAGCGTCCACACGGCCCTGTTCTACGCGATCCCCGTCTGTTTTTACGTGCTGGCGGAAGAGGTCTTCCTCGACAAGCGCACGTCCCTCCCCGCCCGGATCGTCCTGGCCGCGGTCAGCGCTCTGCTGACGGCGGCCGCCGCGGCGCTCTCCACCGCCCTGCCCAAGCTCGCCTGCGTTCTGGTTTGCACCGCCGTCTACGTCGGCTTCGAGCTGGCGCTGGCCCTGCGGGACCGCGACAGGACCCGGCCGGGCCTGCGCGCGCTGGGCGCCCGCTTCTCCGTCGATCTCTTTTTCCTCGTCACCTCCGCCGTCTCCATCGCCCTTTGGGCCGCCGCGGCGTAGCGGGGGACCATCTTCCGGAAAGGACGCTTTGCCCATGCTTCTAAGACCCGAACACCCCCGTCCCCGCTTCCGCCGCGACGCCTGGCGGAATCTGAACGGCGTCTGGGAATTTCGCTTCGACCACGGGAACAGCGGCGTCGAGCGCGGCTTTTTCCGGCCCGGGACCGAATTCGACCGGACCATCACCGTGCCCTTCTGCCCCCAGAGCCGCCTGTCCGGGATCGGATACACGGACTTTCTGTCCCGCGTCTGGTACCGCCGCCGCTTCTCCCTCTCGCCGGAGGAGCTGTCCGGCCGCGTGCTGCTGCATTTCGGCGCGGTGGACTACCGGACCATTGTCTACGTCAACGGCGCAGAGTGCGGACGCCACACGGGCGGCTATACCCCCTTCTGCTTCGACGTCACCGACTTCGCCGTGCCCGGCGAGAACGTGCTGACGGTCACCGCCGAGGACGACGAGCGCGACCCCATGATCCCCACCGGGAAGCAGAGCATCCTCTACGGCTCGGCCGGCTGTCACTACACCAGGACCACGGGCATCTGGCAGACCGTCTGGCTGGAATTCGTGCCCGAGACGCGCGTCGCCTCCGTCCGGGTGTTCCCCAACGCCGCCGAGGGCTCGGTCGCGCTCCGCGCCGAGGTGACCGGCGCGGGCGTCCTGCAGGCCGACGTGACCTTCGAGGGGCGGCCCGTCGGGTGCGCCCGGCGGGAAACGCAGGGCGAGGCCGTGACGCTGACCATCCCCCTGTCGGAAAAGCACCTGTGGGATCTGGGCGCCGGCCGGCTCTACGACGTCGCGCTGACCTTCGGCGGCGACACGGTCCGCACCTATTTCGGTCTGCGCACCGCGGACTATCGCGGCAAAAAATTCTTTCTCAACGGCCGCCCCGTGTTCCAGCGGCTGGTCCTGGACCAGGGCTTTTACCCGGACGGCGTCTACACCGCCCCCTCTGACGCCGAGCTGGCCGCCGACGTGGACCGCGCCATGGCCATGGGCTTCAACGGCGCGCGTCTGCACCAAAAGGTCTTTGAGGAGCGTTTTTTGTACCACTGCGACCGGAAGGGCTATCTGGTCTGGGACGAATTCCCCAGCGTCTATCTGGACCACACCCGGCCCGAGGCGGCGTATTCCCTGCTGCCCGAGTGGCTGGACGTGGTGGCCCGGGACGCCGACAGCCCCTGCGTCGTGGGCTGGTGCCCCTTCAACGAGACCTGGGACTATGAGGGGCGTCAGCAGTTCGACCCCCTGCTGGCGCTGGTCTACCGCGCCACCAAGGCTGCGGACCCCACGCGCCCCTGCATCGACACCAGCGGCAACTACCACGTGGAGACGGACGTCTTCGACGTGCACAACTACGAACAGGACCCCGCCGTCTTCGCCGCGGCCTACGCCGGTCTGGCCGACGGAAAGGTGTGGGACGTCTGCGGCAGCCGCCAGCGGTACGACGGGAAAAAGCCCTTTTTCGTCAGCGAATACGGCGGCATCCGCTGGACCGACGACCGGAACGGCTGGGGATACGGCGCCGCCCCCGTCTCGGAGCAGGAGTTCCTGGACCGGCTGCGCGGTCTCACCGACGCGCTGCTGGACAATCCCGCCGTCTTCGCGTACTGCTACACCCAGCTGACCGACGTGGAACAGGAGCAGAACGGCCTGTACACCTACGACCGCCGTCCCAAGTTCCCGCCCGAACAGATCCGCGCCATCCTCGCCCGGCGCGCCGCCGTCGAGGGCTGAGGCTTCCGCCGCCCCAAGGAGGTCTTCCATGACAGAATTCGACTACGATCCGTCGACGCGGATGCTCTGCGGCTTCCCGCCGATCCGGAAGCTCGGCGCCGTCAGCGGGAGCGGCGAATCCTCTCCCTTTTTCCGCGGCGGCCGCGCCTATCGGCTGGAGCTGTGCGACCCCTCCCGCGGGACCGACGCGAAGGCGGTCACCCGGGCGCTGATCCGCGACCGCGAGACCGGAGAGATCCTGTCCCGCTTCGGCGAGGGCTGCTATTACTACTCGCTCTTCGCCGAGCCGGACGGCGACGTGCTGGTCCTCGGCACCGTGTCCCTGCCGGGCAAGCTCTGCGGCGAGACCGTCCGGCTCTTCCGCTCGTCCGACCTGGTCCACTGGACGGCGCGGGATCTGTTCACCCGCCCCGGCTGGCAGTATTACAACACGTCTCTGGCCCGGGGCCCGGAGGGGTACGTCCTCCTGCTGGAGGCCGGCGCCCCCGCCGAAGAGGTGGGTTCCCGGCCCTTCACCTTTTTCTTCGCCGCCTCGCCGGATCTGGAGCGGTGGACCTTCTGGGACCGATCCCGCTCTTTTTCCCAGGAGCGCTATATGGGCGGCCCGTGGATGACCTTCTGCCGCGGCTTTTACTATGTGATCTCGGTCACCGAGCTTCCCTGCCGCCGGTATTCCAACTATCTCTACCGCACCGCCGACTTCCGGGACTGGCAGGTCGGGCTCTACGTGCCCCTGCTCTCCCCCGACGAGCGGGACCGGGCGATCGCTCCGGGCGCGGACCTGACCCCGGAACAGCGCGCCGCCATCCCCACGGGGATGCTTACCAGCTCCAGCGACATGGACCTCTGCGAGACGCCGGACGGCAGGACGCTGATCACCTACAACGTCGGGAACCAGCTCGGCTTCTACTATCTGTGCGAGGCCGTCTGCGACCGGCCTCTGGCGGACTTTCTGGAAAACAATTTTCAATAGACCCGGCCCCGCGGGAGGCGGACACCGTTTCAAAGGAGGAGCCCTTTCATGAGGACCATCGACGATCTCAAGAGCGAACTGGACCAGCGGCCGGCAGGCAAATTCTGTCCGGCGTTTTTCAAGCGCCGCGGCGAGGGGCGGACTCCCGGCGCGTCCGACGCGCAGGAGCGCGCGGACGCCGTCGCCGCCCTGTTCACGCTGCCCCGGCCGCACCTGTACCGGAACGACCTCATCGCCGGCAGCATCCGCGGCCTTTACGTCGAGCTTTCCGAGGACGAGCGCCGGGCCGCCGACGAGTGGTCGAAGCGGTATCCCGGGCGCAACTTCGTCCAGGGCACCGACCACTTCGCCCCGGACTATGCCGGCGCCGTGACCGAGGGCATCCCCGGCCTTCTGGCGCGGATCCGGTCGTCGAAGCAGGCGCACGCCGGCGAGCCCGACCGGCTCGACTTCCTCTGCGCCATGGAGACGACGCTGAACGCCTTGTCGGACCGCCTGACGGCCTATGCGCAGGAGGCCCGCCTTCTGGCGGGCCGGGACGGCTATGACCGGGAGCGGCTCGCCTTTATCGCGGAGAACTGCGACGCGCTCACGCGCTCTGCCCCCCGCACCTTCGCCCAGGGGCTCCAGCTCGTCTGGATGATCCACGTCTGCTTCGTCAGCGAGGGGCGCTATGCCATGGCGCTGGGCCGGATCGACCAGTATCTCTATCCCCTCTACCGCGCGGACCGGGAGCGCGGGGCGCTCTCGGACGAGCGCGCCGTCGAGCTTCTGGCCCACACCTTCGCCAAGATCGGCGAATGGCGCTGGCAGGGCGGGGACGACGTCGTCAACATCTGCATCGGCGGCGTCGACGAGGACGGAGTCTGCTCCGTGAACGACCTCTCCTACTGCGTGCTGCACGCCGTGCGCGACGTCAATATGCCCGGCCCCAACCTTTCGGCGCGCATCGCGCCGGACTGTCCGGACCGGTTCCTGGACGAGTGTCTGAAGGTGATCGGCACCGGACTGGGCTACCCGGCGCTGATGAACGACACGGTCAATCTGGCGGCGCTGGCACGCAAGGGCTACGAGCTCAGGGACGTGCGGAACTACTGCATGGTGGGCTGCATCGAAAACTTCATCGCCGGGAAACAGCCGCCGTGGTCGGACGGCCGGTTCGACCCGATCCGGTATCTCGAGGCGCTGCTGAACGCGGACGCGGCGGCCCTCGATGCCATCGGCTCCATGGACGAGTTCATGGCGCTGTATGAGAAAAAGCTCGAGGAGGGAGCGCAGGAGTACGTCCGCTGGCTGTGGAAGCACTCCACCGTGACGGAGCCGGAAAAGCGGACCTCTCCGTTCCTGTCCTGCTTCTGCGACTGCTGCATCGAGCGCGGACTGGACATCAACATGGGCGGCGCCCGCTACCCCTCCGCTCACGGCGCCGTGCTGATGGGGATCGGAACGGTGAGCGACTCGCTCGCCGCCATCTGCGACGTGGTGTTCGAGCGCAGAGCGGTCCCGCTCTCCCGTCTGGCCGAGGCCGTCAAGGCCGATTTCGCCGGCTTCGACGAGCTGCGCGAGCTGGTCCTCGCCGCGCCGAAGTACGGGAACAACGACGACCGCGCGGACCGGTACGCGGTGTGGTACACCGCTCACCTCTCCGACCTGTTCGACCGTTACCGGACAGTCGACGGCGGTCCGATCTACACCGCCATGGCCGCCAACACCTCCAACATCTATGCGGGCCGCGACCTCGGCGCCACGCCGGACGGCCGTCTGTCCCACCGGCCGCTGTCGGACGCCGCCTCGCCCACCTACGGCTGCGACACGCGCGGCGTCACGGCGACGCTGCTGAGCGTCTCCAAGCCGGACTATACGCGCTGTGCCTGCGGCACGGTCGTCAACCAGAAATTCCTGCCCTCCGCCTTCCGGGACGGCAAGCGGGAAAAGCTGGCCCAGCTCATCCGTGTCTACTTCGCCCGCGGCGGGCAGGAGATCCAGATCAATGCGACCTCGCGCAAGGTTCTGGAAGACGCGCGGATCCATCCGGAGCAGTACCGGAACCTTGTGGTGCGCGTCTCCGGCTTCTCCGCGTATTACGTCACGCTGGCCCCCGAGGTGCAGGAGGACATCCTCAGCCGCACCCAGCACGAGGACGTATGACCATCAACGTGAGCCACATCCAGCGGTTCTCCACGGGCGACGGGCCCGGCATCCGCACGACGGTCTTCTTCAAGGGCTGTCCCCTGCGCTGTCCGTGGTGCCACAACCCGGAGACCGTCTCGCCCGAGCCGCAGACGCTCTTCTACCGTCAGACGGGCAAGACCGTGGTCTGCGGCCGGACGATGACCCCGGAGGAGATCTCCGCCGAGGCCGAAGAGGACGCGGAGTTCTACCGCGCCGGAGGCGGCGGCGTGACGCTCAGCGGCGGCGAGCCCCTGCTGCAGTACCGCGGCGCGGCGGAGCTGGCGGCAATCCTGGCGGACCGCGGGATCCCGACGCTGATCGACACGGCGGGGAACGTGCCGTGGGCGGCGTTCGAGGCGGTGCGCGGCACGGTGCGCCAGTTCTATTACGACGTCAAGACGGCGGACGCCGCGCGGTACGCGCGCCTCGGCGGCGATCTGGACCGGATCGCCGAAAACCTGAGGCGGCTCGTCGCCGGCGGCGCCGAAGTCCGCGTCCGCATCCCGTTCATCCCGGGCTTCAACACCTCGGACGAGGATTGCCGGCGCATCGGCCGGCTGGTCGCGGACGCGGGCGCGCGGCGGGCGGACCTTTTGCCCTTCCACCGTCTGGGCGGCGCGAAATACGAGGCGCTGGGGCTGACCTACGCCTACCGGGACGTCAGGCCGCCGGACCGGGCGGAGCTGCTCCGCGCGGCGGAGATCTACAAAACGTTTCTTGAAGTCGGGATCGAATAAGGAGAGGATCATATGAAAGCAAAAGCGGCGGTCTTTCTGGGACCCGGCGTCCCGTTCGAGGTCAGAGAGTTCGACGTGACGGAGACGCCCAGGGGGTACGGGCGCAGCGAGCTGATCGCCAGCGGCGTCTGCGGCACCGACCTTCACTTTTACCGCGGCACGCTGACCGTGCCGACGCCCACGGTCCTGGGCCACGAGTTCGTGGGCCGCCTGGTCGACTGTGACCCGGACGAGGCGGCGCGGTACGGGCTCAAGCCGGGCGACAACGTCGTCGCCGACATCGCCGTGCCGTGCGGGAAGTGTCTGCTCTGCCGGAGCGGAGACGACGCGAACTGCGTCCGCATGGGGCTGACCAACGGCGGCAGCATCGACGAGCCCCCGTATCTCTACGGCGGCTACGCCGAGGTGAACTACACGCCGCTGTCCAATCTGATCCGGATCCCGGACGAGCTCGACCCCAGGGCCGCCGCGATCTTCCCCTGCCCCGGACCCACGGTGATCCACGCCGTCCGGCTGGCGCGCCGCGCCGGCGTTTCCTTCGATGGCGCGACGGCCGCGGTCCAGGGACTCGGCCCCGTGGGCTGGTTCGCCGTTCTGTATCTGAAGGCCCTCGGCGTGAAAAAACTTCTCGTCGTCACGGCCCACTCCGACGCCCCGCGCGAGGCGCTGGCGCGGAAGCTCGGCGCGGACGAGGTCCTGTCCCTCGAGGCGTCGGGCGAAGACGCCGTCGCGGCCGCGCTGCAGCGCGAAAACGACGGACTCGGGGTCGACCTGTGCTTCGAGGCCTCCGGCGCGCCCGCCGCGGTGCCGCTGGGGATGGCCGCGCTCCGGAACCGCGGCGCGTATCTGATCCCCGGCCAGTACAGCAACCGGGGCGGCGTTTCGATCCAGCCCCAGCTCATCACCTTCAAGGCCCTGCGCCTGATCGGCTCGTCCCAGTATTCCGTCCGCGACGTGCGCGACTATCTCAGCTTTCTCGCCGCACGCCCGGCGCTCTGTGAGACGATCCTCCCGCTGGCCTCCTGCTATCCGGTGGAGGACGTCAACCGGGCGTTCGCGGACGCGCTGGCCGGCCGGAACGGCAAGACCCTTCTGGTCAAGTCCTGAGGCCCGAAAAAGCCGAAAAACGAAAATCGGCGGCTCCGCCCTGTCGGGCGGAGCCGCTTTTTTGATCGCCGCCGGCGCCGGTCCGCGCCGGTTTTTTATCGGAGGTGCACCGCGCCGAAGACCAGCAGCGCGGCCAGCAGCAGCAGGAAGAACGGGTGGGTCGTCACGATCTCGCCGAAGGACAGGACGAACCGGCCGAAGGTCCGGGACTTCGCCCGGTTCTGCCGGACGGTCTTCGGGCGGAAGTTATAGACGAAGTCGAACGCGAGATAGGCGATCCCGTACAGCAGCCACGTCTGCCACAGGGTATAGCCGGTCAGGATCTCGCCGACCAGGATCAGCGCCCCGATCAGGATCATCCCGATCCGCAGCAGGCGGAGGTGCTTGAAGTCGCAGAACCGCTCCAGTCCGTCGTGCTGGGCCAGAACGTAGTAGATCACGAAAAAGCACATGATCCGCGCCATGGTCGTCGAGCCCAGCAGCACCAGCGCCAGCGGGATCACATTGTACAGCGGCCGCTCCGTCACCTCGACCACGTGCATGTCCACCTCGCCGAAGGCGCGGGTGATCTTGTTCCCGTTTTTCCGGTACGGGATGATGAACAGGAAGATCGACAGCACGATCAGGGCGCACGCCGTCCAGGACAGCACCCGGTCCAGCGTGTCCGGCAGGATCCTCCACAGCGCCGCCCCGTCCGTGAACTTGTCCGCAATCAGCGGCCAGCCGACGCAGAAGGCGAGGGAGATGCCCAGCCCGTTCACGGCGCCCTGCGTGAACTCCATGATCTTCCACCCGCTGATGATCCCCAGCTTTTCCAGCTTGCCGAACAGGTATCTCCCGTTTTTGAGCGGGTGCGCCTCCTTGTCGTACAGGAAGATCCCGAGGATCCAACCCGCCGCGCCGGACAGCGCGCCGCCCAGCAGCAGGATCAGGCCGAACGCGTCGCGCCGGATCAGCATCATGAGGATCAGCTCGGTCACGACGACCAGATTGCGCCCCCACTCTTCCCGGCTGTCCGTCGAAAAGCAGATCCGCGGCCGGATCCCCTTCTGCGGATCGTAAGGCGTGTTGAACAGCCGATAGCCGACCTCCTGCGCCAGCGGGATCTGGGCACAGAAGATCAGAATGTCGGTCCAGCGATAGACCTCTCCGCTCAGCGCGGAAAAGCTCAGTCCCAGGATCCCCGCGCCGAGGCCGCCCCACAGCGATCCCTTGAAGGCCAGCGCCAGATATCCCCGCAGCGGCCGGTGAATCCCCGGAGAATGCTTCAGCACCATCTGCATGGTCTGGCCGTAAGGCTCCATGGCGCCGAAGGCAAAGCCCATGGCGCCCGCCGCGGCGAAGAGGAAGACGTTCGCCATCAGCATCTCCGACCCCGTGTACCAGACGCACAGGATCCCGATATAGGCGCCGGGCAGCAGCGCCCCCTTCTCCCCGCCGATGACCAGCCCCCGGATCCCCCAGGCGAAGCACATCGCGATCATACTCATCCCGACGAACAGGAACGCGTTTTCCTCGGTCATATGGACGATCTCCTTTTCTCGTTCGGCGGGTCCCGGCGCGCCGTCTCAGAGGAACAGCCGGATCCGCTCCGCCGTCTTCGTCAGATACCGGCAGAACGCCGCGATCCGCTCTTCGGTAAAGTGCGGCTCCAGGCCCGAAACGCTCACGGCGGCCATGGGGGCCCCGCCGCCGTCCAGCACCGGGACCGCCACACAGGCGACGTCGTACTCGTGCTCGGCCCGGTCCACCGCATAGCCGCAGGCCCGGATCCGCGCCAGCTCGGCGCGCAGCGCCTCCGGATCGGTGACCGTGTTCTGGGTATAGGCCTTCAGCTCGCCGGCCAGCACCGCCTCCTGCTGGCGGTGCGGCAGAAAGGCCAGGATGGCCTTGCCAACCCCCGTGCAGTACAGCGGCGCCGTCTCGCCGACGTAGTCCAGCGCCAGGTGCGAAGCTCTGGCCCGGATGTTCTCCAGATAGATCACGTTCTGCTCGCGGCACACGGCCAGATTGACCGTTTCGCCCGTCAGAGCGGAAAGCTCGGTCAGCGCCGAACGGATGTGGTGGCTGCTGTCGCGGGTCATCCGGTAGACGCTGCCCAGACAGAGACAGCGGACCCCCAGCGTATACTTGCCGTCGGCCGTCCGTTCGATCATGGAACAGGCCTCCAGCGTCGTGATCATGTTGTGGACCGAGCTTTTGAGAAGCCCCGTGCGTCTGGCAAGCTCCGTGATCCCGAGCTTCGGCTCCCGGACCGTGAAGCAGTCCAGAAGCGCCATGGCCTTCTGCAGCGATTTGACCTTGACCGGTTTCTCCAAGGCCGTCTCCCTCCCCTTTTCGCGGGCCCCGCCGCTTACCGGACGGTCCGGATCCCGGCGTAGCCGATCCGCTCCCGCGCGCAGGTGTAGACGACGTGCAGCGTGTCGCCGTCGGCGATCACCGAAGGGTACGAGAACTCGACGCCCGGCTCCGTCTCCAGATCGAGGCGGAACGGGAACGTCTCGCCGTTGTCCTCCGACAAAAACAGGGACAGCGGCGTCCGGTCGCCCCAGTTCTCGGCGACGGGGTTGCACACCAGCGCCAACAGGCCGCTCGCCGTCACGGCGGCGCCGAGGCCGCTGTTGTTGTTGGGCATGGCCGTGGGCCGCGCCACGGACCAGGTCCGGCCGAAGTCCTCCGAGCGGCTGTCGTACACCGAGCCGAAGGAGGTCCGCACCAGCATCCCGACGTGGCCGGGGTTCTGCGGATCCTCCCACACGGCGGGCTGGATCAGCCCCTCGTCGTTCTCTTCCAGATCCTCTTTTCCCAGACAGACCTTCCCCGAGGGCAGCCGGAACGCCACGGGCGCCGACCGGAGCCACGTCTCGCCGCCGTCCTCGCTGCGGTCGGTCCACGCCTCCCACCGCTCCAGCAGGTCCTCGGTGGAGCCCGGCGCCAGCAGCGCCCCGTCGGACAGGCGGATCATCTGGTTCTTCACCGGACCGCGGCCGCCGACGTCCCCCGGCACCAGCTCCGCCGGCTCGCTCCAGCTCTCGCCGCCGTCGGACGAGACCATCTTCAGGGAGTACCAGTGGCGTTCGTCGACTCCTTCCTTGTAGATCATCGTCAGCCGGCCGGCCTCGCTGAACAGCGTCGGGTTCCAGTCCGCCACGCCGTTGGCCGGCGTCACCGCCCGGGGCGTGCTCCACGCGCCGTCCCGCCGGGAAAACCAGATCCGAACGTCCGGATTTTTCTCCGCCGTCCCCGCGAACCACGCCGCCGCCGGAACGCCGTTCCACATCGCCACCGTGGCCGCGTGACACGAGCGCTGGCCCGGCGTTTCAAGGTATTCTCTGGTCAGGATCTCTGCTTTCATCTCATTTCTCTCCTTTGGGAAGCGTCAGGGACGCGCACTCGATAAAGCGCGGCGCCTCTTCGCCGAAATTGTAATAGTAGACGGCGTACGCGCGCCCGTTTCGGATCGCCAGACGCGGATAGCCGAGGTCCGTGTTCTGCGCCCCCGTTCTCAGAGGCACGGGCGCGCTCCAGTGCAGCGCGTCCCGCGTGGACGTGAGATAGACGCCTCTGGGCTCCGCCCGGCGGCAGAAGACCGCCCAGACCGTCCCGTCCTCCGCAGCGGCTGCCGCCGCGGGGTTTCCGGCGCTCCCGTCGCCCGGCGCGGCGCACACGTCGCCCGCATAGGCCCAGGTGCGCCCTTCGTCTTCGCTGACGAAGCACTCGACCCGCGAGTTCTTTTCCCGCTCTTCGGCCGCTCGCCGCGTCAGCGCCGTCAGTCTTCCGTCCGGAAGGACCGCCAGGGCCGGCATGATGCGGAACTCTCCCTCCGCCAGCGGCCCCCCGATGTCGCCCAGCCTGGTCCAGGTCCCGTCAGCGTCCAGCCGGGCGGCGAACGCTATGCCCTCTTCTCCGTTGGGCTTGACGCCGGTCATCCCCAACAGATAACCGCCGTCCCGGACCAGATAATCGGTCCGCATCGAAAGCCCCCGCACGCCCAGATCCGGCACGCGCCAGGGCCCGTTCCAGCTCCGCCCGCCGTCGGAGGTGACGTAAAACCACGAGCGGGCGTCTCCCGAAACGGCGGAGGAGGCGAAGCAGAGCCCCTCGCCCGCCGCGCCGGGACGCAGGCCGCCCGGATGCAGCGGAAGCGCCGCCGGGTCTCCGGGAGCGGCCAGCGCGGGCCGCTCGATCCGCCACGCTCCGTCCGTTCCCAGCCGCGCGAAGACCGTGCGGATGGGCTCGTCGTGGTCGATCGCGTGGCGGCCCGGCCCGTTGTAGTGGTGCCGCCCCTCGGAAAAGCCCACGAGCAGCTCGTCCCCGAACCGCCATATGCCGCAGTTGGCCGGCCATCCGTAAAACATCTCTTCGCCGTACGCCACGGCGTCGCGCGTCAGCTCCACAGTTCCTCGCCTCTTTCTCCGGCGCGGTCGTTCATCCATCGTGAACCAGCCGCACCCGTATTCGGGATCCCGTCCCCTTGTATCGATTGTAGCACACATGCCCGGACCTGTCAACCGCCGCCGGGCCCCGCCGGCGCGCGCCGATGCCAATAATTCACCGATGCGCGCCAAACGTTCATCTATGGTGAATTTTTTTCGTTCTGCGGCAAATCCCGATTGACACGCCGGGCCGGACTTGGTATAGTATAAGGGAAACAGGCTCGGGTGCGCCCCGGCGGACCGCCCGGACCGACAAGAAAAGGAGGGGATCTTCCCCATGGCTTCGCCTGAACTGATCGACTCCATCAACGCCGCTCTGCCCGAAGAGGTGCGCGGCTTCCTCGATCTGGCGGCGGACCGCGTCGCGGACGCGAAAAAGCGCGGCGGCAAAGTCGTCGTCGTCGTCGGAAGCGGCCCGAACGTGCACGAGGGCGTCACCACGCTGCTGGCCGGCCTGATCCGCGCCGGTCTGGTGGACGGCGTCACCACCAGCTCGGCCGTGATCTCCCACGAGATGGGCGGCACGCTGGACCGCGTCAAGCGCATCGACGCCGACCTGCTGGGCGACCGGATCGACCCCGCCATCCGCCCCCGGGGCAATATTTTCGAGCTGACCGAGCTGACCGACGAGGAGTGGGCCCGGATCCGCGCGGAGATGCCCGTGGACGAGGATCTCGTCGCCGCCTGTCAGGCGGCCGAGGGAAAGACCATTATCAAGGCCGCCGGCAACATGGCGTATCCGGTTGGCTATTTCAACGAGTGCTGCGCGCCCGAGATCATGTCCGCGGCGCACGCGCTGGGCGAGAGCTTCGAGTTCGTCGCGGGCCTCGGCGCGGACCCCATGACCATGATCGGCGCAGGCGCCGAGAAGGGCGTCCCCGTTCTGGTCAGCGTGCCGCAGCTGGTGGGCGGCGGCCAGGTCGGCCTCTGCGTGGCCGACAGCATCACCGTCAGCGAGCGCTGCCGCCGCATCGCCAAAATGCTGGCTGAGGCCGACGTCATCATCGAGTCCGCCGTGGCCCTGACCCAGGAGATCCACGACGGCCCCTTTGAGACCTACACCGGCCACGGCATCTGGGCCGCGTTCAACGGCCTGCCCACGTACAGCCTGAAGGACAAGACCCTGATCCGCTTCGACCTCGACGAGAACCTGAAGCGCGCGTGGGATCTGAACAAGAACAGCGAGCTGATCCAAAAGGCCATCGACAACGGCCTGCCCAAGACCAAGCTGACCAAGATCCCCTTCCGCATGGAGATGTCCGCCTTCACCCGGCTGGAGAACAGCATCCCCGTGATCGGCGACATCGGCGGGCTCTGGCCCGTGTTCGTCGACCGCGTCTGCGCCCGGCTCGGCACGGAGATCCCCTTCTCCTCCGCTCCGCAGAACACCCCCGAGGGCGCCGCCATGCGCGAGCGCATCGTCGAGCAGATCCGTCCCTTCTCTCTGGACCGGATGCGCCGGAGCGTCCGCGACCGCTTTCACTTTTGAAACGAAAAAAGGAGGACTTTCTCATGTCTGACCGTGTTCTCGGCGTCATCCCCGCGCGTTACGGCTCTTCCCGCCTGCCCGGCAAGCCGCTGAAGGATATCTGTGGCAAGCCCATGATCCAGCACGTCTATCTCCGCGCCTGCGAGGCGCGGCTGGTGGACAAGGTCGTCGTCGCCACGGACGACCAGCGCGTCGTCGACGCCGTCCGCGCTTTCGGCGGCGAGGCCGTTATGACCAGCCCCGACCATCCCACCGGCTCGGACCGGGTGGCCGAGGCGGCGGACGCCTGCGGCGAAGACTTCACCCACGTCGTCAACATCCAGGGGGACGAGCCCCTGATCCCGCCGCAGATCATCGACGAGATCGTCGGCGCGCTGATCTCCGACCCGGACTGTGTGATGTCCACGGGCTGCGCGCCGATCTCCGGCGAATACGTCCTGAGCCCGAACGCGGTCAAGGTCGTCACCGACGCCGCCGGCAAGGCGCTGTACTTCTCCCGCTCGCTGATCCCCTATCCCCGCAATCCGGCGACCGCTCAGGCCTACGAGCACATCGGCATCTACGCCTATACCCGGGACTTCCTGAAGAAATACATCACGCTCCCGCCGACGCCCCTGTCTCTGGCTGAGTCGCTGGAACAGCTTCGGGTCCTGGAGCACGGCTATGCGATCAAGGTCGTCAAGACTGCGTTCCCCTACGACGCGCTGAGCGTCGACACCGAGGAGGATCTCAACGAGGTCATCCGCATCTGGAAGGAGCGGTACGGCGGCTGAAGCCGTCTCCGGCCGCTTCCCCGACGGAACGAAAAGACCGTTCCCCGTTTTTCAAAACGGGGAACGGTCTTTTTCCCTTTCCCGCGCGGATCGCCCGCACCTTCAGCGCAGGACGTACAGAACGGCTTTTCCCGGTCCGAGGCGCGTCCGGATCGCCGCCGCGGGGCGGCCGCCCTCCTCCGCCGTCCACGGGACGGGTGCGATCTCTCCCGTCTCCGCCCGGGCGGCAAGGACCTCGGCCCACGGGCCGAAGACGGCGAGCGTGCCGGAAAACTCCTCCCGGCCCATATTGGCGAGGAACACGATCTTTTCCCCGTCCTCCGTCCGGCGGACGTGGGAGAGCAGCATCCCGGCGTCCGACGTCCCCTCGGCGGTCACGCGGACGCTGCGGCACGCATCGGGCAGCGCGCCGCGCAGAAGCGCCGGGAAGTCGTCGGCGGGCGCCA
>JAEERN010000024.1 GCA_016285815.1 Clostridiales bacterium | reverse complement strand
TTCAAGGCGGCGCAGACCGGCGGTCCTTCCGGCGGCTGCATCCCCGAACAGCATCTGGACGTTCCCATCGACTATGACAACCTCACCGCCATCGGCGCCATGATGGGCTCCGGCGGCCTGATCATCATGGACGAGGACAACTGCATGGTGGACATCGCCAAGTTCTTCCTGGAGTTCACCGTGGACGAGTCCTGCGGCAAGTGCACGCCGTGCCGGATCGGCACCAAGCGTCTGCTGGAGATCCTGAACAAGATCACCAGCGGCAACGGCACGCTGGAAGACATCGACCGGCTGGAGGAGCTGTGCTACTACCTGAAGAACAACTCCCTCTGCGCGCTGGGCCAGACGGCCCCGAACCCGGTGCTGTCCACGCTGAGGTACTTCCGGGACGAGTACATCGCCCACGTGGTCGACAAGCGCTGCCCCGCCGGCGTCTGCAAGGGCCTGCTGTCCTATGAGATCATCGCCGACAAGTGCCGCGGCTGCACCAAGTGCGCCCGCAACTGCCCGGTCGGCGCCATTTCCGGCACCGTCAAGCAGCCCCATGTGATCGACAAGACGAAGTGCATCAAGTGCGGCGCGTGTATGGACAACTGCCCGTTCCATGCCATCGTCAAGAAGTGAGGAGGATCAACGATGGAGACCATTAATCTGAAGATCAACGGAAAAGAATACGATATCCCCAAGAACGTTACCATCCTCGAAGCCTGCCGCATCGCCGGCATCGAGATCCCGACCCTCTGCTACCTCAAGGACATCAACGAGATCGGCGCCTGCCGCATGTGCGTCGTCGAGGTCAAGGGCGCCAGAAGCCTGATGGCCGCCTGTGTTTACCCCGTCGACCAGCTGCGCCCCGGCTCGGAGATCGTCACCAACAGCCCGGCCATCATGAAGGATCGCCGCATGACGCTGGAGCTGCTGCTCTCCAACCACAACCGCAAGTGCCTGTCCTGCGTCCGCTCCGGCTCGTGTGAGTTCCAGCGGCTCTGCCAGGAGTACGGCGTGGAGGACGAGAGCCGGTTCGACGGCGTCAAGACCGAGAGCGAGATCGACGACAGCGCCGTCCACATGATCCGCGACAACTCCAAGTGCATCCTGTGCCGCCGCTGCACCGCCGCCTGCCAGAAGCTGCAGAGCGTCGCGGTCATCGGCCCCAACGCCCGCGGCTTCAAGTCCCACATCGGCTCGGCCTTCGAGGCCGGTCTGGGCGAGGTCTCCTGCATCTCCTGCGGCCAGTGCATCACCGTCTGCCCGACGGGCGCCCTGCACGAGAAGGATCAGACCGCCGAGGTGACCGCCGCGCTGAACGATCCGGAGAAGTTCGTTGTCGTGCAGACCGCGCCGTCGGTGCGCGTCGGTCTGGGCGAAGAGTTCGGCTATCCCATCGGCTCGGTCGTCACCGGCAAGATGGTGGCCGCCCTGCGCCGGCTCGGCTTCGACAAGGTGTTCGACACCAACTTCTCGGCCGACCTGACCATCTGGGAAGAGGCCACCGAGTTCATCCAGAGATACACCAAGAAGGAGAACCTGCCGCTGATCACGTCGTGCTCGCCCGGCTGGGTCAAGTTCTGTGAGACGTATTATCCGGAGTTCATCGACAACCTGTCCACCTGCAAATCGCCTCAGGGCATGTTCGGCGCCGTCGCCAAGACGTTCTACGCCGAAAAGATGGGCATCGACCCGAAGAACATCTTCGTCGTCAGCATCATGCCCTGCACGGCCAAAAAGTTCGAGGCCCAGCGGCCCGAGCTGTCGGCTTCCGGCTATCCGGACATCGACGTGGCGCTGACCGTCCGCGAGCTGGCCCGGCTGATCCGCAAGAACGGCATCCTGTTCAATCAGCTGGACGACGAGGAGTTCGACGCCCCCTTCGGCCTCGGTTCCGGCGCGGGCACCATCTTCGGCGCCACCGGCGGTGTCATGGAGGCGGCCCTCCGCTTCGCGGCGGAAAAGATCACCGGCACGACGCTGGAGAACGTGGACTTCGTCGACGTCCGCGGCGTCAAGGGCATCAAAGAGGCCGAGTACACGCTGAACGGCAACACCATCCGCGTGGCCGTCGCCTCGGGCCTTGCCAACGCCAAGGCGCTGCTTGAGATGGTCAAGTCCGGCGAGAAGAGCTATGACTTCATCGAGGTCATGGCCTGCCCGGGCGGCTGCGTCAACGGCGGCGGTCAGCCCATCCAGCCCGCCAGTGTGCGGAATGTCATCGACATCCGCGCTGAACGCGCCAAGGGCCTTTACGCCGACGACCTGAACCTGCCCAAGCGCAAGAGCCAGGACAACGAAGACTGCAAGACCCTCTACGCCGAGTATCTGGGCGAGCCGGGCGGTGAGAAAGCGCACCACATCCTGCACACCCATTATACCAAGCGCGAAAAGTATTGAGCCTCAAGCACGGATGCCGCCGGGCGGGTTTTCCCGCCCGGCGGTTTTTTTATGCCCGAAGCGGAGGGCAGGACGGGCGGGGCGCTCTTTTTTGGGGCCGGCCCGGCGCGGACAGGAGGCGGAGCGGGGAGCGGAGACGCCGGCCCGCCGGTCCGGAAAGAAATGCGAAGGGCCGCGATGCGGAAATCTCGGAAAAATGATTGACATTTTTCTCTGCAGATGGTACAATCAAAGCGGCATTCGGAGAGACGGAGGAGTTCGGTTTGATATGAAGATCAGGATCACCGCAGACAGTACGTGCGATCTTTCCAAAGAGCTGATCGCGCAGCACGGGATCGTGCTGTTTCCCATGACCATCATCTGCGACAACGTGGCGCACCAGGACGGCGTGGATATTTTTGAACAGGATCTGTATGATTATGCCGCCCGGACCGGAAAGCTGGCGGGAACGGCCGCCTCGAACCCCACCGAGTACGGCGAGTTTTTCGACCGCACCATCGGCGACGCGGACGCGCTGATCCACGTGTCGCTGAGCTCGGGAATCTCGTCCTGCACGCAGAACGCGAAGATCGCCGCGGCGGAGCGGGAGAACGTCTTCGTCGTGGACTCGCAGAACCTGTCCACCGGCAGCGGCCACATCGTGCTGGATGCCTGTGAGATGGCCGAGGAAGGGCGGGACCCCCGCGAGATCTGCGCGGTGCTGGAGGAGACCGTGGGCCGCGTGGAGGCCAGCTTCGTCATCGACACGCTGAAATACCTGCACAAGGGCGGCCGCTGCAGCACGCTGGAGCTGCTGGGCGCGAACCTGCTGAACTTCAAGCCCTGCATCGAGGTGCGCGGCGGCAAGATGGAGGTCGGCCGCAAGTACCGCGGCGCGTATCTCAACGTCATCCGGAAGTACGTCGTCGACCGGCTCACCGGGCGCGGCGACATCGACTATTCCCGCCTGTTCATCACCCACACCACCACGCCGCGGGAGATCTGCGACGCGGTCCGCGAGACGGTGGAGTCCATCGCCAAATTCGACAGGATCTACGAGACGGACGCGGGTCCCACCATCGCCTGTCACTGCGGCCCCTGCACGCTGGGGATCCTCTTCAAGAGAAAGGCGAACTGAGGCTTCCGGATCCATCCGGGAAAGCGGCCGGGGCGTTCCGTAGAGAGAGGTACGTGGAAAAATGAAGCAGATCGGAAAAGAGGTTCTTTTCATCCGAACCGGGCCGGGCAATCCCCGGAACGGCGAATCCGCCTTTGCCCGCCTGAAGGACGGGCGGATCATGTTCGCTTACACCGAATACTACGGCAACAGCCACGACGACGACGCCACAGCCCATCTCTGCGCCTGTTTTTCCGGCGACGAGGGAGAGAGCTGGACAGCCCCGGAGCTCATTGTCGAGAAGGATGAAACAGCGAAGAACATCATGTCGCCGAGTCTTGTCCGCATGAACAACGGGGACCTCGGGATCCTTTATCTGCGCAACGAGATCATGCCGGACGGCGTTCCCGTCTGCATGCCGGCCTTTCGCCGCTCCGCCGACGAAGGCAAAACATGGAGCGGCCAGCATATCTGCGAGATCCCGGAAGGGTACTACTGCGGCGTGAACGACACGGCGCTTCGCCTGAAGAGCGGCAGGATCCTGTATCCCGCGTCCTGTCACGGTCTGCGATACGGCGGGGACACGCGCCAGCCCGGAGACGTCAGGTTTATTTATTCCGACGACGACGGCGCCAGCTGGTCGGTCCTTCCGGCGGTCCTGAAGACGCTTTACGGCGACTCTGTCGGTTTCGCGGAGCCGGGCGTTTACGAACATGAGGACGGCACGCTCTGGTGCTGGTTCCGCAGTCCTTACGGTTTCCAGTACCACTCCCACTCAAGCGACGGAGGCGTCAGCTGGGATCCCCCGGAGCCGAACTTCTGCTTCACGTCCCCCGATTCGCCCATGCGGGTCAAGCGCGTCGGCCGGTATGTGGCCGCGCTGTTCAATCCGCTGCCCTTCTCCTGCACGCGCGACGATGCCGAAGCGTGGGGAAGTCCCAAGAGAACGCCGATCGTGTGTTCCTTTTCCGACAACGACGGGCACTCCTTTGGCGACAGAGGCCGGACGTCCTGGAACGGTCAGCTCAGACAGTTTATCGACAGCTCCTATCTGCTCGAGACGGATCTCAGCGAGAGCTACTGTTATCCGGCCGTGCTGGAAACGAAAGACGGACTGCTGGTTTCCTATTATCACAGCGGCGGAACCGGGTTCTGTCTCAACTGCAGCAAGATCGTTAAAATTTGCTTTGATGAAATAACGGACTGACAGATTCCCCCAAAAGAGGGAACGGCTTTCGGCCGGCGCGGATCCGGGCGCGGCGGGAACGGATCCGTCGTTTTTCAGACGGAACGAAACGCGCGGCCGCCGGTTTTTGCCGGACGCGGCGCGGCCGTCCGAGCCGCCCGTCCGCCCCCCTTCCATCGTATCGAACGACCCGTACGCGGACTCCAGGTTTTGCGTGCGGGTCTTGTGAAAGGAGAACCAACCATGTCGCTGAGAGCAAAGGATCTTTCGCTGACTTCGATCTTTCCGGACATGCCGCCGGCGAAGCGCCTGGTCAAGGTGGAGCTGACGGCGGGCGGTCCCGACCGCGGGATCTGGGTGCGCGCCCTGCAGGGGCTTGCCAACCGCGGCGAGCCGCACGTCTGGGTCCACGCCGGAGGCGAAGCCGAGGAGCACTGGCTGAAGTGGTATTCGGAGTCCATGGGCGTTCCGGTGACGGAGACCGTGACGGATCTGGAGTTCCTGGAGAAGTACGCCGCCTGTGCCAACGGGTACGTGGTGTACGACGACCAGAAGGTGATCCAGACCGAGAACATCGCGCTGACCCGGGCCGGGTTGGAGAACGTTTTGCCGGTGAGTCCCGGGGAAGAGCCGCTGCTGGCCCGGGCCGGTCTGAAAAAGCTCGACGACCTGCGGGGGCGGTTCGCCGACAACCGCGAGGCGTCTTATTGGGCCGTCGAGCACCTGTGGCCCCTGTGCAACCGGCGCATCGTGGCCAACTGGTGCATCCACCGTCCGTCGTGGTACGCCATGGGCAGCGAGCTGGCGGACTTTTGCGTGCGGAACAAGGTGTTCTGCATCGACCTGCCCCGCAGCCGCGTGTTCAAGTGGAGCCGCGACCTCTACCGCAGCATGATGGAGACCGCCGAGGCGCCCGGCGTCATGATGTACTGGCACTGCGTCTGGGAGCAGGAGAAGGAGTACGTCTACGAGGCGGCGCGGCAGGGGTTCTTCGCCCTGTGCTCCTCCGGCACCACCAACCTGACGATCCACAGCGCCATCGGCGACACCGGCCTGTCCTATACGCAGAAGCTGCCGGACCGCGCCGCCTGCAAGGCGGACCCGAAAAAGGTCTACGTCTGCTTCTACAACAGCGACGGCGACGCCACGTGGGCCATGGCCAGCCTGCATTCGCTGAACTGGCTGAACCCGGACCGCGGCGCGTTCAAGTTCGGATGGGGCTTCTTGCCGCTGATGCTGAAGCTGATGCCCGGCGCCATGCGGTATTATCAGGAGTCGAAGCTGCCGGACGACTGCTTCTGGGGCCCGTCCTCCGGCGCGGGGTACACCTATTCCTGGGCGTGGCCGGAGGATCTGGCGGAGCACTATCTGCGCCAGTCGCGGGAGCTTTTGGACCGCAGCGGCCAGAACGGCTGCAACATGGTCAACTGGTTTTTGCAGGACTGCTGGCGGGAAAAGCCCGACGAGAGGGCCGTTCGCCGGGAGCAGGAGATCCTGGGGACGGACCGCTGTCCCGGTCTGGTCTGCGGCCTCGGCGGAAGCCCCTATGCCAAGTCGTATCCGCTGGGCAAGGTGCCGAAGCTTCACAGCGTCCACATCGCCAACGTGAACGCGGACAACATCGGGGACATCATCCGCTTTGCCGAAGAGTGTCCGACCCGGCCGGCGTTCCTGTTCCTGTTCGCTCAGATCAGCCCCGGCATCTTCAAGCAGATCGAGTCTGAGCTTCCGCAGCTGGCGGAGCATCCGGAGATCGAGATCCTGTCCATGGACGAGTTCTTCCTGACCCTGCAGGACGCGGCGGCAAAGGGACTGGTGGGCGAGACGCTCTACGAGAAGACCGACGCCATGGCCGAAACGTGGCTCAAGCGCCCGTCCCGGCACCGTCTGCCGCTGTACGAGAGCCTGATGGAGGAGACCGCGGACGTGTTCGCGGACACGCCGGAGAACCGGGCGCGGCGCATCGCCGACAGCGGATACACCCAGCTGGTCTCCTGTGAGATCGAAACGCCGGCCCCGGACCGGGAGACCTTCGTCGGGTTCTTCCGCGGACGGCCGCCGTACTATCCCGACCAGGAAGCCGACGCCATGTTCTACTGTCTGTTCACCGTGGCCTGGGGCGTGGTCCGCGCCGGGATCGAGGCGCTGGGCGTCTACGGCAACGAGCGGTGGCAGTGCATCGACGATTTTGAGCGGCTCTGCGCGGGGATCACGGATCCCGCGCCGTTCCGCGAGCTGTTCGACGCGTGGGACCGCTGGGAAGAGAACGGCTCGCCGTCGGTGGAGCGGCTGAAGACCCTGTGCGGCGAGGTCCTGGAGGGGACGAGGCGGCTGAACGCCGCGCTGGGTGACAGCTCGGAGTTCCACAAGTGGCCGCCAAAGGCCATCTGAGAAAGAGAAGAAAAAGGGAGCATGAGGATGAAAAAGAGAAAGGCTCTGGCCGTGATCCTGGGGATCGCCGCGCTGGCGGTGATGCTCTCGTCCTGTTCGATGATCACGGACCTGCTGAAGCGGGCCGCGTCGGAAGCGACGACCGCCGCGGAGACGACGACCGGCACCGCGGCGATCCCGCCGGCGACGGACGCGCCCGTCGCCACCGCCACGGAGGCGACGACCACGGAGGCGACCACGACGGAAGCGACGACGACGGAGGCGACCACCACGGAAGCGACGACCACGCCGGAGGCGACCACCACGGAAGCCACGCCGGACCCCGAGCTGGGAACGCTGAAGGTCCGGTTCTTCTGCGGCGACTCCACCGTCTATCCCGAGCGGGCGACGCTCTACGGCGAGGACCGCGTCGGGACGGCGGCGGAGCTCTCGGACGGCGAGGCGTCCGTCACGGCGCCGGCCGGCCGCTATTACCTGTTGGTGGAGGCCCGCGGCTTCTGGCCGGAGCGCATCAACGTGACGCTGGAAAAGGGCCGGGAGCTCGATCTGGGCTTTGAGGAGCTGGTGCCGGAAGAAGTCGGACGGGATTTCCGGACCGGCCCCGTGGTCCAGCTGGGCGAGACGCTGTACACCTGCGATCAGAAGTCGGTGTTCGCTCTGACGGAGGACGGGCGGGAAGAGCTGATGCGCGGGGAATTCTACGCCAACGCCTCGGTCTGCACCAACGGGCAGACGCTGTATGTGACGGACGTCTCCGGCACGCTGTACGAGATCGATCTGCGGCGCGGCGAGTGCCGCGAGGTCGCGTCGGGGCTGGCGAGCGCCTGCCACGTCTGCGGCGTGGACCGGACGGGGATCTATCTCACCGTGGAGGATCTCTGGGAGAACTATGAGCCCCTGCCCGGCTGGGCCGAATGCATCGAGATCGAGACCGGACGCACGCGCGGCAAGTGGGAGTTCTCCGAGTGCGGCTGCGGCGGCGGGTACAACTACGTCCGCGGGCGCGCCTATGACGTCAGCGCCCGGGAGATGACGGTGTACGACGACGCCGGCGTGGTGGTGGCGGAGATGCCGTACTGCTGGACCGTGCAGGAGGTGGACGGCGTTCTGTGGTACGTTCAGGCGCCGGAGATGGTCGAGGGCTATCTGTGCCGGGAGGTGACGCTGTACGCGGTGCTGTCCGACGGGCCGCGGGCCTTCGGCACGTGGGAGTTCCCCGAGGGTGAGATCTTTGCCGGGGCGGGCTTCTCGGGCTTCGTTCTGACGCTGAACCGCTATGAGGACGCGATAACGCAGGAGCGCATCGATCTGCGCACCATGAAGGTCGTCGATCCGACCAAGTATTCCGGCCCGCTGCAGTATGTGGAGGATGCGTTCGAGCGCGGCGGCGTGGAGTATGCCTGGGACGGCGCCGCGCTGTATATCTGGTACGGCGACCACTTCGCCGAGGTCCTGAGCGTGCCGGAGGAGTATCGGTACGCCAGAGTGTACGTGATCGGCGAAACGGCGGTCTTCGACAGCTATGTGGCGGACCCGCTGGCGATCCCGATCCCGAAGGGCTGAGCGAAACCGAAAAAAGAGCGTCCCGCCGGCCGGAGCGATCCGGACGGCGGGATCTTTTTGTGCGGATAACGGCGCGCGGCGGGGGAACAATAGCGACAGGAAAAAAGGAGAGGAGGCGGCGGACCGTGGAGGAACGCCCGCAGGACAACGGGTTCGAGACCATCACGCCGGAGCACGGCGGCGCGCACGGCCATGTGATCCATGCGCTGACGGTCATCGGGCAGGTGGAGGGGCACCGGAGCCTGCCCTCGGACGACAAGACGACCAAGTATGAGCACGTGATCCCGCAGCTGGCGGCCATCGAGGAGAGCCGCGAGATCGACGGGCTTTTGATCATGCTGAACACCATGGGCGGCGACGTGGAGGCGGGCCTTGCCATGGCGGAGCTGATCGCGGGGATGACGAAGCCCACGGTCTCGCTGGTGCTGGGCGGCGGCCACTCCATCGGCGTGCCGCTGGCGGTGGCCGCGCGGGCCTCGTTCATCGCCCCCACGGCGGCCATGACCATCCACCCGGTGCGGATGAACGGCGTGGTCATGGGGGTGCCTCAGACCATGCACTATTTCGAGCGGGTCCAGGACCGGGTCATCAGCTTCGTGGAGGCGCATTCGGCCATCCCCAAGGGAAAATACCGGGAGCTGATGCTGCGGGCGGACGTCATCGCCAATGAGCTGGGCACGCTGGTCTACGGGCCGGAGGCGGTGGAACTGGGGCTGATCGACGCGCTGGGCAGTCTGTCCGACGCGCTGGAGAAGCTGCACGGCATGATCGACAGCGAACGGAAGAAAAGGAAAAAGAGCGGCTGACCGCCGGCGCGGGCGGGAGACGGGACAGGGCCGGCGCGGGGACGGAGAGGACCGCGCCGGAAAGAGCCGCCGCACGGGCGGCCGCCCTTGACAAAGCAGGCGAAAGGATGGTACAATACAAACAGGATCCACGAGCGGAGGGAGACGGCGGAGATGCGTCACCGGGAAAGCACGAAGCGGAGGACGGGAAGAGCCCGCGGCACGGCTGCCGCGGGGCTTTTGGCTGCCGCGGCGATCCTGCTGTCCGCCTGCGGCGGAACGGCCGGAAGCAGCGGCTATACCTATTTTACCGTCTCCGGTCCCGCGGAAGAGACGACGGCGGGCACCACGGCGGCGACCACGCGGGAGACCGGCTCGGAGCTCCCGCCTGCCACCGAGGAGACGCCGGCGTCGGAGTCGACGGCGGTCCCCGCCGACGAGTCCCGGTTCGGCTACGTCACCGACGGGAAGAGCGCCGTGGTGACGGTCTATTACGGCGAGCAGAGCGAGGTCTCCGTGCCGGAGTATCTCGACGGGTACCTGGTGGTGGCCGTCGGCGAGACGGACGCGGAGACGCCCCGGGCGGTCTTCGGCGACGGCGTGCGCCGGGTGGAGCTGCCGGACAGCGTGACCGCCGTGGGCGACGCAGCCTTTGCCGGATGCGCGAGCCTGGAGAGCGTGACGCTGCCGGAGGGCCTGCTGACCGTGGGGCGGCGGGCCTTCGAGGGGTGCTCGTCCCTGACGGCGCTGACGCTGCCGGAGGGGCTGACCTCGGTGGGGGCGGACGCCTTCGCGGGGTGTTCCGCGCTGGCGGAGCTGACCGTTCCGGAGACGCTGACCATGCTGGGCGACAACGCCTTCGCAGAGACGCCGTGGTACGGCGCGCTGGAAGAGGAGTTCACCGTCGTGGGGCAGGGGATCCTGATCAAATACGGCGGGACGGACGCGGACGTCGCCGTGCCGGACACGGTGCGCGTGGTGGCGGACGCCTTTGCCCTTCCCTTTGGAGAGAACAATCTGTCGCTGGTCTCCGTGACGCTGCCGGAGAGCGTGGTGCGCGTCGGGAAACGGGCGTTCGGGAACTGCGTCGCGCTGGAAAAAGCGGTGCTGCCGGAGGGGCTGCTGACCGTGGGCGAGAGCGCCTTTGCGGGCTGTCTATCCCTGAAGAGTCTCACGCTGCCGCAGTCGCTGGAGCGGATCGGCGCGCGGGCCTTTTCTGGCTGTCGCTCGCTGACGGAGCTGGCGCTGCCCGGCGGCCTGCGCGAGGTGGGCGAGGGCGCTTGGGCGGGGTGCTCCGCGCTGACGGAGCTGACGCTGCCCAGCGGGGTGACGGAGCTGGCGCCGCGGCTGTTCGCGGGCTGCGCCGCGCTGACGGAGGTCGGCCTGCCGGATAATCTGGAATCGGTGGGCGCCGGCGCCTTTGAACGGTGCGTGTCCCTGCGGTCGGTGACCCTGCCCCAAAGCGTGACGGAGATCGGCGACGGGGCCTTTGCCGCGTGTTCGTCCTGCGAGACCATCGAGATCCCGGAGAGCGTGCTGCGGATCGGTCTCGGCGCTTTTGCGGAGAGCGCGTGGCTGGCGGGACAGACGGGTCCGGTGGCCGTGAACGGGATCCTGGTGGCCTGGATGGGCGACGAGACTGAGATCGAGGTGCCCGCGGGCGTGACCGCGCTGGCCGACGCCTTCGCGGGGAGCGGCGTGCGCTCCGTGACGCTGCCGGACAGTGTGACGGCCGTGGGCGAACGGGCCTTTTTCGGCTGTGCGGCACTGGAGCGGGTGACGTTCGGCGCGGGCCTGGAGACCGTCGGCGAAAGCGCCTTCGAGGGGTGCGTCTCGCTGACCGAGGCGGTGCTGCCCGAGAGCATGCGGGAGATCGGCTATTGCGCCTTTTACGGCTGTGCCCGGCTGGCGGCGCTGGATCTGGGCGGGACCGAAAAGATCGGCGACGGGGCCTTTGCCAAGTGCGAGCGGCTGACGGCCGTGACCCTGCCGGACGGGGTGACGGTTCTGGGCCGCGCGGCCTTTTCCGGGTGCACGGCGCTGGCCTCGGTCCGGCTGTCGGCGGCGCTGACCGAGATCCCGGACAGCGCGTTCCGCGTCTGTACCCGGCTGACCGGCGCGGTGATCCCGCCGTCGGTCGAGACCGTCGGGGCTGGGGCGTTCGCCGGGTGCTTCGCGCTGGACTCCGTGACCGTTCCGGAGAGCGTGACCTATATCCATCCGGACGCTTTCGCGGGGTGCCGGTCGCTGGTGATCGTGGCCCAAAGCGGAACATACGCCGCCGGATATGCGGACCGGTACGGGATCCGGCGCACGGCGGGATGACACAGAAAGACAGGAGGAACGACGTATGAAACTGGCAGAGGCACTGCAGGAGCGGGCGGATCTGAACCGCCGGCTGGAGCAGCTTCGCGGCCGACTGACGCGGAACGCCACGGTCCAGGAGGGCGAACAGCCCGCGGAGGACCCGGCGGTCCTGCTGGAGGAGGTGGAGACGGCCGCGGCGCGTCTGGAAGAGCTGACGGCGGCCGTCAACAAGACAAACACCGCGGTGCGGGTCGAGGGAAAGAGTCTGACGGAGCTGATCGCCCGGAAGGACGTGCTTGCGCTGAAGCTGTCGCTCTACCGCGCGCTGCTGGAAGAGGCCAGCGATCTGACGGACCGCGTATCCCGCAAGGAGATCAAGGTGGTCAGCACCGTCAACGTGCGGGAGCTGCAGAAGACCGCGGACGACATGAGCCGCGAGCTGCGCCTGACCGACAACGCGCTGCAGCAGGCCAACTGGACCTTTGATCTGATCTGAACAAAAGCTGTTAGCTCTGCGGGGCGAAGACCGACCTCGCCGGCGGCCGAGGCATTTGCCGCCTTTAGGAAGCGCGCGGGCAGCGCCGTTTCATCGTTTTGCCCCGATCGCGCACAAACGCACTTTTCCCGGGCGGGAGCCCCTTATCGCGCATTCCCGCGGCCTTGACCGCAGAGCAAGGGTGGGTGTGGGGAAGCATACGAAAAAGCCCTCAGACGGAGACCGTTCTCCGGCTGAGGGCTTTTTTGCCGTGTCGGGATCAGGCGAAGGTCAGCTGCCCATCACGCGCTTTTGGGCCGCGGACAGATGGGCCGCGCCGTCCATGAGGCGGTAGTACTCCTTGGGGATGGTGAAGCACCAGGGGGCCATCATGAAGCCGGCCAGGTTTTCGCGGCTGAGGTGCTCGTCGCAGAAGGCGGCCAGCTGTTCCATGTTGTGGGCCCGTTCCCAGTTGCTGCCGGTGGGCACCTGTTCGAAGCCCAGCTCGTCCAGCTCGAGGAAGGACTCGAGATCGCGGTTGTAGCGGCCGGATTCGTCCGGCTCGAAGCCGGTGCCGTAGTACCAGTTGCTCTGCAGCACCTCGCGCGGCATGCGGGCGGAGAACTCTTCGGGGTGGGACCAGATCACGTCCGACCAGACCCACGGGCGGGCGCCCACGGAGTTGCAGGCGTCGAACAGGCGGTCCAGATCGCTCCACCAGAGGTCGCCGCTGCGGATGACCGCATAGTCGTAGCTGCGCTGGTTCCCGTAGTTCTCCTCGTCCATGCCCAGATGGAACAGCGGCGGGTTAGAGAACAGCTCGGCCGTCTCGCAGATCAGGTCGCGGGTCACCCGGTAGTAGGTGGAGGTGGAGACCATGCGGCTGTACTCTTTGAGCCAGGCGTCGTGGCAGGCGGAGAAGTTCAGCTTGGGGACGACGGTAAGCCCAAGCTCGCGGGCGGCGGAGAGCTTGCGGTCCAGCTTCTGCTTGGACCAGCTGCCGCGGATGCGCAGCTCGGGGTGGGACTCGAACTCGATCCCGTCGCCCACGTCGACCACGAGGGTGTTGACGCCGAAAGCGGGCAGGTGAGAGATCACGCGGTCCCACACGCCGTCGTCGCAGAGCAGGAAGTCCCGCATAGAGGGGGCGGAGTCCAGACCGAGATAGCCGCCGATGCGGCATTCGTCGGTGTCGCTCCACATGTTCGTGCCGAGGTGGATCAGAAACGCCCAGATGTGTTCTTTCATATCGCGTGTCCTCTCTTTCAGAGATGTTTTGCCGCGCGGCAAAAATTTTTTCGCCTGATTTTGGCAGGATCCGACAAAAACCGACTTCGTTCGACAGAAAAAGGGGATACCATGAGCCCGCGGGGACGAATCGGCGCGGAAGGGAGGAGGAGGCCGAAGCGGACCGTCCTTCAGCACCATTATACATGATTTCCCTGCGGGTTGCAAGGGAAAAAGAGGAGGAACGAAAATGAACTGCAAAAAAGACGCGGTGGCGGAGCTGAGACGCTACAAGGCGAGGAAGATGAGCGTTGGAAGCATCAACGCCCAGCTGGCCGTTCTGGCGGACCGGATCGGCTTGCAGGACGGGACGGGCGAGGACTGCGCCGAGCGCCGGGCGCTTTTGGAGAAGCAGCTGAAGTGGGTGACGCTCTGGCTGAGGACCGTGGAGCGGGCCCTGGGAGCGCTGGACGAGAGGGAGCGGACCGTGCTGTGGAAGTTCTACGTGGACCGGCGGGAGGACTATATGGACGACCTGTGCGAGACGCTCTTTCTGGAACAGTCGGCCGTCTATCGTCTGAAGGACCGGGCGCTGGGGAAGTACGTGCTGGAGATGTACGGGGGAGAAGCGATGTAATCCCGCGGCGAAAAATCCGAGAGGCAAAAGTCGGCCGGGTGTGGTATCCTATCCTGCGAAGCCGGCGGAACGGGCGGGACACGTGCACGGCGTCCCGCCCGCATTTTCAAAAGGAGGAGGGAGGACGACACCCTTGCGTAAACTCAGGACCAGAGAGATGAGGTTCGTTGAGGCGCTGGAACGGCGCGGCGGCGAGGACGCGGCGGCCGCCGCCGTCGAGGCGGGGCTCGCGCCGGAGGGGAAAAGGGCGCGGGAGCTGGCGGACCGGATGCTGTCCAACGACGCGGTGATCGCGTACATGCGGCAGCGGGCGGAGAACCGCCTGAAGGCCAAGGGCTTTTCCCAGGAGCGCATCTGTCTCGAGCTGATCCGCATCTTCGAGCGGTGCATGCAGGCCGAACCGGCGGGAAGGACCCGGGAGGACGGCGGCGCGGCGGAATATAAATTCGACGCCCGGGGCGCCATGAAGGCCCTTGAGCTGCTGGGTCAGAGCCTTGGGACCTTCCGCAGCGGCGCGGAGGAGCCGGACCGGGACGTCCGGGTCGAGATCGAGGTCGTGGACCGGCCCCATGGAGCTTAAGCTGCGGGTCACAGAGCGGCAGATGCAGTTTTTGAACGCCGGGGCGGACGAAGTGCTGTTCGGCGGCGCGGCGGGCGGCGGCAAGAGCTACGGTCAGGTGGTGGACGGGCTGCTGTACGGGCTGGCGCATCCGCGGTCGAAGCAGCTGGTGCTGCGGCGGACGCTGGGCGAGCTGGAGCGCAGTCTGGTGCGGACCGCCGAAGAGGTGGTGCCGCCGGCGCTGGGGCGTTATCACCGCCAGAGCCACACGCTGACGCTGACCAACGGGTCGCTGATTGACTTCGGTTACTGCGCGGCGGAGGGCGACGTTCGCCAGTACCAGTCCGCGGAGTACGACGTGATCCGCTTCGACGAGCTGACGCATTTCACCGAGTATCAGTACACCTATCTGCTGAGCCGCCTGCGGGGGACCAACGGGTATCCCAAGCAGATGAAATCCACCACCAATCCCGGCGGCGTGGGACACGAGTTCGTCAAGGCGCGGTTCATCGACTCCGGGGCGCCGCCGGGCACGCCCTTTGAGCGGAACGGCCGGACGCGGCTGTACATCCCGGCAGGCGTTCGGGACAACGTGTTCCTGATGCGCGCGGATCCCGGCTATCTGGCCCGGCTGGAAGAGCTTCCCGAGCGGGAGCGGCGGGCGCTTTTGGACGGGGACTGGGACGTGTTCGAGGGGCAGTTCTTCCCGGAGTTTTCCCGGGAAATGCACGTCTGCGAGCCCTTTCCGGTCCCGCCGGGGTGGCGGCGGACCGTGGCGCTGGACTATGGCCTGGATATGCTGGCGGCGCTTTGGGTCGCCCAGGACGCCACCGGGCGGGCCTGGGTCTATCGGGAGTTCTGCTCGGGGCGCGACAACGAGGCCGACGGCGGCCGGCCGCTGATCGCCGGAGAGGCGGCGGAGGAGATCCTGGCCCGCTCGGCGGGAGAAGAGATCGCCGCGTTCCTCGCCCCGCCGGACCTGTGGTCCCGGCAGAAGGACACCGGCGTCAGCATCGCGGACATCTTCGCCGACCACGGCGTGCCGCTGACACGGACCGGCGCGGACCGGGTGGGCGGCTGGCAGGCGGTGAAGGAGTGGCTTCGCCCGGTGCCGGACGAGACCGGCGGCGTGACGGCGCGGCTGAAGATCTTTTCCGGCTGCCGCGAGCTGATCCGGTGCCTGCCGCTGCTGTGCCGGGACCGGCGCAACGTCAACGACGCGGCCACCGTTCCCCATGCCGTCACCCACGCGCCGGACGCGCTGCGGTATTTTCTGGCCGACCGCTCGTCGGCGGGCGGGGGCGAGCGCGTCTGTCCCGGCGAGGCGGAGGGGTTCCTCTACGCCCGGTATTGACCAAGGAGAAAGGAATGGTTTGAATGGAAACGATTTGGATCGCCGCCG
>JAEERN010000148.1 GCA_016285815.1 Clostridiales bacterium | reverse complement strand
GGCCCAGCGGCGCGCGCTGGACGAGATCGCCGCCGACATGGCCTCGGGCCGGCCCATGAACCGGCTGGTCCAGGGCGACGTGGGCTCGGGCAAGACGGCCGTGGCCGCGGCGGCGGCGTGGACGGTCATGGTCAACGGCGGCCAGGCGGCGCTGATGGCGCCCACCGAGGTGCTGGCGGTCCAGCATTTTGAAAAACTCTCGCCGCTGATGGCGCGCTTCGGCCTTCAGACGGCGCTTTTGACCGGGCATACCCGGGCGGCGGAGCGGCGGAAGATCCTGGCAGGGCTGGCCTCGGGCGAGATCGCCTTCGCCGTCGGGACCCACGCCCTGTTCACCGGGGACGTGGCCTTTGCCCGGCTGCGGCTGGTGATCTGCGACGAGCAGCAGCGCTTTGGCGTGGATCAGCGGGCCGGTCTGGTGGCCAAGGGCGACCGGCCGCACGTGATGGTCATGAGCGCCACGCCGATCCCGCGGACGCTGGCGCTGATGATCTACGGCGATCTGGACATCTCGGTCATCGACGAGATGCCCCCCGGCCGGAAGCCGGTGGCCACCTACGTCGTGGGCGAGGACATGCGCCCCCGGATCGAGGCCTTCGTCCGCAAACAGGCGGCCGCGGGGCGCCAGGTGTACGTCGTCTGCCCCGCCATCGACGAGGACGACGCGGAGGAGCTCCGCTCGGTGACGGAATACGCGGAAAAGCTGTCCCGCACGGCATACGCCGATCTGCGGGTGGGCGTGCTGCACGGGCGCATGAAGCCCGCGGAGAAGGAGGCGGTCATGGCCGCCTTCCGGCGGGGCGAGACGGACGTTCTGGTGTCCACCACGGTCATCGAGGTCGGGGTGGACAACCCCAACGCCACGCTGATGGTGGTGGAGAACGCCGAGCGCTTCGGCCTGAGCCAGCTGCATCAGCTGCGCGGCCGGGTGGGGCGCGGCGGCGAAGCGTCCTACTGCGTGCTGATGACGGCCCGGGAGGACGCCGAGCGGCTGAAGATCCTGGCGGCCACCAACGACGGCTTCGTCGTGGCCCAGAAGGATCTGGAGCTGCGCGGGCCCGGCGAGTTTTTCGGGTCGCGCCAGTCGGGCCTTCCGACGCTGCGCATGGCCAGCCTGACGGGGGACATGCGGACGCTGCGCGCCGCACAGGACGAGGCGGCGGCGCTTTTGGCGGAGGATCCGGGCCTTCGGCTTCCCGCCCACGCAGCCCTGAAGGCCGCCGTCGGCGGGCTGTTCTCCGGCGAGGCGGGGAACCGCTTCAACTGACCCGGAGAGAAGATCGATCGAAGAGAGGAGACGGGACGATGCTCAAGCTGGAAAACGTCAGCAAGACCTACGGCCGCCGGAAGAAGCGCACCATCGACGGGCTCAGTTTCGAGGTCGCCGCCGGAGAAGTCTTTGCGCTGGTGGGGACGGACCAGGCGGCGCTCACCGCCGTGACCCGGATGATCGCAGGCGCGACCCCGCCGGAGGAGGGCCAGATCCTGATCCGGGGCCGGAACAGCCGGGAGTGGCCGGTGAACTGCCGGCGCAGCGTCGGCTATGCCGCCGAGGCGCCCCGGGTGTACCGCTGGATGACCGGCCCCCAGTGGCTGGACTTCATCGCGGACGTGTACGGGATGACCCGCAAGGAGAAGCACGAATCCCTGAGCTATCTGACGGACCGGTTCGGGATCGCGTTCCCCGGCGGGCGCTTCCGCGACTATCCGCCGGCGCTGCAGCAGACGACGGCCGTGGCCGCGGCGCTGCTGCCGGAGACGCCGCTGGTGGTGCTGGACGGCATCTTCGGCCGTCTGGACGGGGCGGCGCGGACCGCGCTGGCACAGGAGTGCCGCGTCCGGGCGGAGCGGGGCGGCGCGGTGTTTTTCACCGCGGACACGCTGGCCGAGGGCGGCCTCGCCGCGGACCGGATCGGTCTGATGGCGGGCGGGCGGCTCATCGCAGTGGGAACGGAGCGGGAGCTGAGAGACCGCTGCGGAGAACGTTTGACGGCCGCCGGCGCCGAGGCGCTGCTGGCGGCGCCGCCGTGGGAGCGGGAGGTGGAACCGTGAGAGATTTCTGGACGCTGTATCGGGCGACGTTCGCCAGCCATCTGGGGCTGGACGCCCTTTCCGACGGAGGCTCGGCCGGAAAACGGGCCGCCGCCGCGGTGTTCGCCGCGGTGTTCGCGCTGTTGGGGCTGCTGACCGGCGGGTGGCTCTCGGTCCAGCTGGTGCGCGCGGCCGACGCGCAGAGCTTCCCCGCGCTGGCGGTGGAGTTCGTAGCCCTTGTCGCCGCCCTTCCGGCGACGGCGACGGCGGCCTGCGCGCTGCTGCGGACGGTGTGTCTGGCCGGCGATCTGGGGATCCTGGCGCCGCTCCCGGTGCGCCGGATCACCGTGTTCCGGGCCAAGCTGGCGTTCTGCTATACGGAGACGCTGCTGCTCAGCGCCATGTGTCTGCTGCCCGTGCTGGGCGCCTATGCGGCGACGGTGGGGGGCGGATTCTGGTTCTGGATCCGTGGGGCCGCGATGCTGGCGCTGTACCCGTTGCTGCCCCTGTTCGCGGGGGCGGTGCTGGCCCTGCCGCTGTCGCTGCTGGGCGAGACCGTCGGACGCGGCGTGTTCCGCCTGCTGGCGCTGGCCGTG
>JAEERN010000147.1 GCA_016285815.1 Clostridiales bacterium | reverse complement strand
CTCCAGGCGTCGGTGGAGACGCCGTCGAAGACGTTCCAGTTGCCGGGATCGCCCAGCTTGCAGCAGCGGATCGTGTCGCCCTTGCAGCCCCAGAGCCGGTTGTCGCAGACGCAAATGTAGTCCAGGTCGGGCACGCTGCGGGCCACGGTGACGCTCGCCGCCGCGGCGCTGACCGTGAACGTGTTCTCGTAAAAGCGCAGCGCGTTCCCGGCGATCTCCCGGACGACGGCGGTCTTGTTGTTGCCCGCGTCGGCGGCGCCGGAGATGGTCACGCCGTCCCCCACGCGGAAGTGGGCGCTCCAGTCCAGCCCCGCCGGGCCGAGGAGCGTGTTCCCCGCCGCGGTGACGCCGCCGTAAGTCCCGTCGGCGAAGGTGCAGCTCGCGGTGACGGACGCTTCCAGCGCGCTCTGCGCGTCGGCGGCGTCGAGAGCCTTCTTCGTGTCGTAGCAGCGCTTGTCCGGCCATAGGAGCAGCCGCTCGCCCATGCAGGCGAACTGCCGCATCGTCCCCGCCGGGGCCGGGAGCGTGCCGGCGTAGGGGCTGCCGTTCCGGCACAGCCGCCCGGCGTCCACGTAAAAGAGGGCGTCGGCGGTGCCGAAGACGCCGGCGGGCGCGGTCAGCGCCCAGAGGGTCAGGCGCTTGGGGCGGGACGAGAGCGCGGGCAGGGCGTCGCCGCAGAGGTTTTCCATGTCGGTGACGGCGGCGGCGCCCGCCGCGTCCCGGCGGTCCAGCCCGCCGAAGCGCAGCGCGGCGATGCGCGCCGTGCCGCTTTCATAGGGTACTTTCGGAAGCATGGCCTCCCTCCTTATTCTTCATTCTCATGCACGAGGACCGAAAAGCTGTCGCGCATCGTCGGCAGCGCGGAAAACCTCGTCGGCGGCGCGGTCCACTCCACGGGGATCGCCTTTTTCTCGTCCAGGCCGCCGAAGACCATCGCCCAGGCCGCCGCGCCGAGGTCTGCGATCTCGCTGGGCTCCAGGTACGGCTCGACGAGATAGTCGGCGTAATGGCCGAGGTTGAAATAGCAGACCTCTTTCCCGTCGAAAACATATTGCGAGGCACCGGCGATGGCCGTATACCACGAAACACCGATATTTGTGTCATACTCGCCGTGTACCCTGCCCTCGCCGTCGCCGGCCGCGGCAATGAGGAAGTTGCGGTTTCCGCGGTAAGCGACGCGGAAGGGCACGTGGTTCCAGAAGATGAACCACTCGCCGTAGCCGACGCCCTCCCGGAAGAGCTTCGCCACCGGGTCGTGGTAATTATGCGCGTTGATATCCTCCAGGGTCACGTCCCGCGCCTCGCTGTAAAGGGAGCGGCAGGCCAGCGTGTCGCCCACGTAGAATTCCCCCGCCGTCTGTGCGCCGGTGCCGTCGTAGTGCGCGTGGGTGACGGGGAAGGCGAGCTCGCTCATGGGGATGACGCCGTCCGGGTAGTTCCGGTCGGTATAGCGCGCACCGTCGGATGTCCGGAGCACGACCTCCAGCCCGGTGAAGTCGATGGCGGCGCCGTCGGCATATTCCCGCAGCGTCGGCGGCGTGATGACCTCGATGCCCGTCGGGAGCGCCCGGTGCACGGTGCTCCAGCCCTTGAGCTGCCGCCCCACGGCCAGCCCGGCGAGGAACAGCTTTTTGTCGAAGGCGGGCAGGGTGTTGGAATCGCTCACCAGACCACCTCCGTCTGATGCCCGCTGCCGTCCGTGATGGCCACGGGATACCCGTTTTCGTCGAAACGCACGCCGTAGGTCTCGGTCAGGCCGCCGTCCACGGTCTCGGTGAAGCTGCCGTTTTCATAGTTCGAGAAGTTCAGGCCCGTCGTCTTCCGCAGGCCCACCAGGTCGGTGTACTGCCCGATGAAGATGCCGTTGTCGGCGCTGCCGTGCAGAAACATATCGAGGCTGTCGGCGTCTTTCCGAAGATAGCCCTTGCCGAGATTCGGATCGCTCTGATCGCCAGTACCCGCGCCGAAAATCAGCACAGGGACCTTGACATTATCGACGGTCTGGAAGCAGTAGGTTCCCTTGATCAGCTCGTCGTACTGATACACCACGACCGGCCATGCCGTGATTTCCACGCTCGTCATCTGCGTCCTCGTGCCGTCCGTCCAGTAAAAGTACCGCCCCCGGTGGTGCAGCTGCTCCGTCGCGGGAACGCCGCCGTCCAGGTGCACCGTGCCGCTCAAAAACTCGATCTGCTCGTCGTGGATGTAGAGATAGTCCAGCGGCCCGGTGTTCCCGGCGAGATAGCGCTGGGCCTTGGCGTAGTCCGTGCGCAGCTCGTCCACGGTCAGGTCCGCGATGGCGCCGTAGTCGGCGTAGAGCTCGTTGGTGATGACCGTGTTGGAGATCAGCGTCTTGACCTCCAGAGCGTCGTTCAGCCAGGGCAGGAGCTCGCTTTCGTTCATATTCTCCGGGCCGAGGTTGCGCAGGAGATAGCGCAGGTTCTCCAGCAGCAGCGCCAGATAGTCATACAGCGCCCGCAGCCGGTCCTCCACGCTGCCGGTGCGCTCCGGCATGCCGGTGTCCAGCTCGGATAATCCGCCCGCCATTTCCGTTCCTCCCTTCCGCCGGCCTCATCGCAGGATGAGCGCCATGATCGCGCCGATGATCGCGACGATCACCGCGCCGAGGGTCGTCTTGCTGACCCAGTTGATCGTGCTGAGCTGCTGCTCGATCAGCGCGAACTTCGTGTCCCCGCTGGACAGGCGCCTGTCGATCAGGTCCGCCCGCTCGCCGCAGCGCTCCCTGGTGACGAAGATCTCCTTTAAGCGCACGATGTCGCTGTCGTCGATCATTTCTCATGCGCCCCCTTCCGCTCCGCCTCCGGCAGCCCCGTGGCGACGCTGGTCAGGACGGACAGCACCGCCGCCAGCAGCGACGCGGACGCGACGACGCGCCAGTTGACCTCCTCGATCAGCGCCGAGGTCCCGACGGTGGCCACGGCGGTCTGCGCCAGCGTCCGCAGCGCCCGGACCAGCGCCGCGTACCAGAAATCGTTCCAGTTTGTCTTCATGTTCTCTCCTCCTTCTCCGCCAAGAAGCGCCGGTGGTAGTTGCGGAGCATCTGCAAAACCTCCGCCCGCGTCGCCGGATCGTTGGGGCGTTCCTCGATCGCGACGCCTTCCTTCCGCGCCCAGCGCATCGTATCGTCATACCAATGCGTTTCCGGCTGTGGCAGCCAAAGCCCGTCGAGGCGTTCCGCGGTGTCGATGTCCACGGGGAAACCGACCTGCGCCTGGATCGCCTTGCACTCCGCCGCGCCGGACCAGAAGTGCTGGTAAACATCCAGCCCCTCGAAGATCTTTCCGCCCGACCAGCCCACACACTGCCAGACATAGAGCGCCGGGATGCGCGCTTTCATGGCCTGCACGATGTCGTACGGCCCATAGATGCCGCAGGCATACGGAGCGGCGGCGGAGCGCGCGGCGCGGAAGTACTGCTCGATGGGGGCGTGGTCGTCCGGGCCCGGCAGGAAGTCCACGGCAAAGAAGATCGCCGTCCCGGACGGCACGCCCATCTCCTGCGCGAGCTTTCGCGCCCGCTCGCCGTCCTGTGCGCCGATGCCGCCGCCGCGTGCCGCGCGGTGGGCGTCGATCTCCCAGATCAGCAGGATCGCCAGTCCCGCGTCGTGCAGGCCCTTTGCTTCCTCTGCCGTGATG
>JAEERN010000005.1 GCA_016285815.1 Clostridiales bacterium | reverse complement strand
GCCGCCGCCCTCGAAAAGCCGTTCCACGGGCGTTCCCCGCCGGACGAACAAAAGGCCCGCGCCCTTGGGGCCGTTGAACTTGTGCGCGCTCAAAGACATCAGATCGACGCCCGTCCGCCGCACGTCCAGCGCCAGCTGGCCCGCCGCCTGGACCGCGTCGGTGTGGAAGAGCGCGCCGCCGCGCCGCGCGACCGCCGCCAGTTCTTCCACGGGCTGGACCGTTCCGACCTCGTTGTTGGCCGTCATGACGGAGACCAGCGCGGTGTCCGGCCGCATGGCCGCCGCCAGCCCGGCGGGGGAGACGCGGCCCGTCCCGTCCACGGGCAGGACCGTGACGGAACACCCTTCCCGGGAAAGCCGCTCCGCGGCGCGCAGCACCGCGGGATGCTCCACGGCCGAAACGATCAGGTGTCTCTTCCCGCGCGGGGCAGCCCGCACCGCGCCGAGGACGGCGAGATTGTCCGACTCGGTCCCGCCGGAGGTGAAGACGATCTCGTCCGGGCATGCGCCGAGAAGCCCGGCGAGCGTCTCCCGGGCGGATTCCAGCGCTTTTTTCGCCGCTGCGGCAAAGGGATACTGGGAAGAGGGGTTGGCGTACTGCTCGGTACAGAACGGCAGCATGGCCGCCAGCGCCTCTTCCGAAAGCCGCGTCGCGGCGGCGTTGTCTGCGTATACGGTCCTCGGCTCCACTGGGGGCGGCTCCTCTCTCAAAAGGCCGTTAAACGGACCGGATCTTTTTGCTCTCGGCCACGGCCATGGCGTCGCACCGGTTGTTGAACGCGTTCTCGGCGTGGCCCTTGATCCAGACGAAGGTCACGTCGTGCCGGTCCAAAAGGTCCAGCAGCCGCGCCCAGAGGTCCGGGTTCTTGGCCGCCTCGGTCCGGTTCTTTTTCCAGCCCGCCGCACGCCATTTTTTTGCCCAGCCTTTGGTGACGGCGTCCGCCACATACTTGGAGTCCGTGTACAGCCGCACGGCGCACGGCTGCTTCAGCGCCTCCAGCGCCGTGATGGCCCCCATGAGCTCCATGCGGTTGTTCGTCGTCGATGCCTCGCCGCCGGAGATCTCTTTTTCATGCCCGTTCCACCGCAGGATCACGCCGTATCCGCCCGGTCCCGGGTTGCCGGAACAGGCGCCGTCGGTGTAGGCTTCTACGATTTTTTTCTCCATATTTTACAAATACTGCCTGTTTTCGACTTTATTTTCTTGTTCACTTGCTCCTGTTTTCACATTTTCCACAGGTTTTTCCACAAATGTTCGGAAAACAGCCTCTTCTGCCGGGTTCTCCCCTCGGCCTCACGGCTCTTCCGCCTGGTTTTCCTCCGCCGCGGGGGCGGCATCCTCCCCGGAGCCGGTCTCGTCCCCGTCCGCTTCGCTCTCTTCCCGGCTCACGGCGGCCAGGCCGATGACCTGTTCGCCCTCGCCGGTCCGCATGACGCGGACCCCCTGGGAGATCCGGCCGCAGACACGGATGTTGTCCGTTTCGGTGCGGATCACGGTGCCGAGGCTGGTGACGAGCACGATCTCCCCGGCGGCCTCCGTGACCAGCAGGCCGGCCAGCGGACCGGTCTTCTCGGTCAGGTCGTGCAGCGTGACGCCGCGGACGCCGCGGTTGTGCCGCGGGAAGGCGCTCTCTTCCGTCTGTTTGCCGTAGCCGTTGACCGAAACGGTCAGAACGCGGCTGTCCGGCGGCAGCACGGCGCCGCCGATGACCTCGTCGCCCTCGTCCAGCCGGATGCCGATGACGCCCATGGCGGTGCGCCCCATGGGCCGGACGGCGGACTCGCAGAAGCAGGCGGCCCGGCCGCCCCGGGTCCCGATGAGGATGTCGTCCCCGCCCGAGGTCAGCAGCGCGGAGATGAGCTCGTCCCCCTCGTCCAGCGTCAGGGCCCGCAGCCCGCTGCGCCGGATGTTGGCGAACTCGCCCAGCGCGACGCGCTTGACCGTGCCGCGGCGGGTGATCATGAACAGGAACTCGTCTCCGCCCTCGTGGTCCAGATGGATCATGTTGGTGACCCGTTCCTCTTTGTCGATGCCCAGCAGGTTGATGATGTTGGTCCCCTTGGCGGTCCGTCCCGCCTCCGGGATCTGATACCCCTTCAGGCGGAACACCCGACCGAAGGAGGTGAAGAACAGCATATAGTCGTGGGTCTTGCCGATGAACAGCGTGTCGGCCACGTCCTCCTCGCGGATGGTCATGCCGGCGACCCCCTTGCCGCCGCGCCGCTGGACGCGATAGGCGTCCACGGGCAGGCGCTTGATATAGCCGCGCTTGGTCATGGTGTAGACGCAGGTCTCGTTCTTGATGAGATCCTCGATGTCGAGCTCGTCCTCCACCTCGCAGATCTCGGTGCGGCGGGCGTCGCCGTACTTGTCGCGGATCTGGATCAGCTCGTCCTTCAGCACGCCGCGCAGCATCTCGTCCGACGCCAGCAGCCGGCGGAAATAGGCGATCTTCTCCTCCAGCTCGCGGTACTCCTTTTCCAGCTTTTCCCGGTCCAGCCCCTGAAGGGCCTTGAGCCGCATGTCGAGGATGGCCTGCGCCTGGACGTCGTCCAGCGCGAAGCGCGCCATGAGGCGTTCCTTGGCGTCGTCATAGGACGTGCGGATGATGTGGATGACCTCGTCGATATTGTCCTGGGCGATCATGAGCCCTTCCAGCAGATGGGCCCGCTCCAACGCCTTGTTCAGGTCGAACCGGGTCCGGCGCAGGATCAGCTCCTCCTGGAACTTGATGTATTCGTCCAGCATGTGGCGCAGGGACAGGATCTTCGGCTGGCGCTGGTCGTCCACCAGAGCCAGCATGACCACGGAAAAGCTGGTCTGCATGGCCGTCTGGGCGTACAGGTTGTTCAGCACGACCTCGGGCTGGGCGTCCTTTTTCAGCTCGATGACCACGCGCATGCCGTTGCGGTCGCTCTCCTCGCGAAGGTCGGAGATGCCCTCGAGTCGCTTTTCCTTGACCTGGTCGGCGATGGTCTTGACCAGCTGGCGCTTGTTGACCTGATACGGCAGCTCGGTGACGATGATGCGGGTGCGGCGGTCGTGGCCGTACTCCTCGAACTCGGTCCGCGCGCGGACCGTGATGTGTCCTCGGCCCGTGGCATAGGCCGCGCGGATGCCGGAGCGGCCCATGATGATCCCCCTGGTGGGGAAGTCCGGGCCCTTGACGTGCTGCATCAGGTCGTCCAGCGTGGCGTCCGGGTCGTCTAGGATGCAGACGCAGGCGTCGATGACCTCTTTCAGGTTGTGCGGCGGGATGTTGGTGGCCATGCCGACGGCGATGCCGGACGAGCCGTTCACCAGCAGGTTGGGGAACCGGCTGGGCAAAACGCGGGGCTCCTTCCGGGACTCGTCGAAGTTGGGGTCCCAATCCACGGTGTCCTTGTCGATGTCCCGCAGCATCTCGTTGCAGATCTTGCTCATGCGGGCCTCGGTGTAACGGTAGGCCGCCGGGGGATCGCCGTCCACCGAGCCGAAGTTCCCGTGGCCGTCCACCAGCATATAGCGCATGGAAAAGTCCTGGGCCATGCGGACCATGGCGTCGTAGACCGAGGCGTCCCCGTGGGGATGATAGCGGCCCAGCACGTCGCCGACGCACGTGGCCGACTTTTTGAAGGGCTTGTCGCTGGTCAGATTGTCCTCGTACATGGCGTAGAGGATGCGGCGGTGGACGGGCTTCAGACCGTCCCGCACGTCCGGCAGCGCGCGGCCCACGATGACCGACATGGCGTATTCGATATAGCTGCGCTGCATCTCGTCGACCAGATTCGACTCTTTGATGACCTGGTTCGGAAAGGCGATGTCTTCCGGCTTATAATCTCTGTTGTGTCCCATTTGTCCCTGTTCTCTCTCCCTGAAACGTCAGGCGCCGCCCCGGAAAGCGCTGGGCGCGGTCCTGCGAGTTGTCGTCCCTTTCCGCGCCGCGCGGTCAGATGTCGAGGTTGACCGCGTACTGCGCGTTCTCTTCGATCCACGCCTTGCGCGGCTCGACCTCCTCGCCCATCAGCACGTTGAAGATGTGGTCCGCCCGCAGCGCGTCGTCCATGGTGATGCGCCGAAGCGTCCGCTTTTCCGGGTCCATGGTGGTCTCCCACAGCTCGTGGGGATTCATCTCGCCGAGGCCCTTGAACCGGGAGATATCGATCTTCACGTTGGGGTTGTTCTCCCGCATCTCGGCCGAGACCCGGTCCCGCTCCTCGTCGCTGTAGGCCACGCGCACGGTCTTGCCCCGGATCAGCTTGTACAGCGGCGGAACGGCGGAATAGACGTACCCGCTCTCGATCAGCGGTCGCATATAGCGGAAGAAGAACGTCAGCAGCAGCGTCCGGATGTGGGCTCCGTCCACGTCCGCGTCCGCCATGATGATGATCTTGTGATAGCGGAGCTTTTCCACGTCGAACTCGTCCCCGATGCCGGTGCCGAGGGCCACGATCATGGGATAGAGCTTGTCGTTTCCGAAGATCTTGTCCTTTCTGGCCTTTTCCACGTTCAGCATCTTGCCCCACATGGACAGGATGGCCTGAAAGCGCGAATCGCGCCCCTGGATGGCCGAGCCGCCGGCGGAGTCGCCCTCCACCACGTAGAGCTCGCACAGGGCGGGGTCCCGCTCGTTGCAGTCCTGAAGCTTTTCCGGCATCTGGCCGGACTCCAGCCCCGTCTTGCGGCGGACGGATTCGCGGGCCTTGCGCGCCGCCTCTCTGGCGCGGCTGGCGTCGATGGCCTTGGTCAGGATCGCCCTCGCCACGGAGGGGTTCTCTTCCAAAAACGCGGCCAGCTTGTCGGAGACGATCCCATCCACCAGCGTCCGGATCTCGCTGTTGCCCAGCTTCGTCTTGGTCTGCCCCTCGAACTGGGCGTCGGTCAGCTTGACGCTGATGACGGCGGTCAGCCCCTCCTGGATGTCGTCGCCGGACAGGTTCTTGTCGCTGTCCTTCAAAAGCTTTTTGCCGCGGGCGTACTGGTTGACCACGCGCGTCAGCGCGTTCTTGAAGCCAGCCTCGTGCATGCCGCCCTCGGTGGTGTTGATGTTGTTGGCAAAGGACTGGATGTTCCCGTCGTTGAAGGCCGTGGTGTACTGCATGGCGATCTCCGCCATGGAATCGCCCTTGGCGCCGCTGACGTAGATGACCTCGCTGTGGACCGGGGTCTTGCCCTCGTTCAAAAACTTGACGTATTCGCGGATGCCGCCCTCATAGCACAGCTCGTCGTGCCGGCCCGCGCCCTCGCGCCGGTCCGCCAGCGAGATGGCGAGTCCCGCGTTCAGGAACGCCTGCTCGCGCAGGCGGGTCAAAAGCGTCTCATAGTCGAAGACCGTGGTCTCGAAGATCTCCGGGTCCGGCTTGAAGGTGACCGTGGTGCCGCGGACGGCGCTCTTCCCCTTGGGCCGGAGCGGATAGTCCGGAACGCCGCGGGAGTATCTCTGCTCCATCAGGTCCTCGCCGTCGAAATTGGTCTCGACGGTGAGCCATTCGGACAGGGCGTTGACCACGCTGGCGCCGACGCCGTGAAGGCCGCCCGCCACTTTATAGCCGCCGTCGCCGAATTTGCCGCCGGCGTGCAGGACCGTATAGACCACCTCGACGGTGGAGACGCCCGTCTCCTCGTTGATGCCCGTGGGAATCCCGCGGCCGTTGTCCGTCACGCGGATGACGTCCCCCTCCAGGATCTCGACGCCGATCTTCGTGCAATAGCCGGCCAGCGCCTCGTCGATGGCGTTGTCCACGATCTCGTATACCAGATGATGAAGGCCCCGGACCGACGTGGTGCCGATGTACATGCCCGGGCGCACCCGGACGGCCTCGATCCCCTTCAGGATCCGGATCTGGCTCTCGTCGTAGACCTCTTCCGCCGCGGTTTGTTCCTGTCGCTTGTCGATTTCCGTCATGGACTCTGTGTTCTCCCTTTCCTGTCCGCCCGGGGCCGCCGATCCGGTCCGGCGCGGACCTTCTGCCTTTTTGTCGGCTGTTATTCGATGACCTCGCCGACGCGCGCCCCTGCGGAAGCGACCCGCTTTTTCAGCGTCGCGGCGGAGATCTGTGAAAGATAGGTGCTGTGCTCGCCGCCCTCTTCAAAGACGGCGAAGGCCTTTGGAAAATCCTCTCCCACGTTGACGATCCGGCCCGCCTTTTCCTGGGCCGCCAGAAACGCCCGGGTCGTGCCGGTAGAGGTGGTGCGCTCGATGTCGAAGATGCCGACCAGCCCGCGGTCCCGGACGACGACGCCCGATCCCAGATGAAGATACATGCCGTTCCTCCCGTTTTCTCAAAGGTCCCGGACCGCCGCGATCCGGCCGTTCCGGACGGAGAACCGCCGTCCGGACAGAGGCTCCGCCTCGCTGGAGCAGCAGGTGATCAGCACCTGTCCGCCCTGGATCCGGTTCAGAACGCCGCTCTGCCGCTCGGGGTCCAGCTCGCTCAGCACGTCGTCCAGCAGCAGGACCGGGTATTCCCCCGTGTCCCGGAAAAAGATCTCCCGCTCGGCCAGCTTCAGGGCCAGCGCCGCGGTGCGGGCCTGGCCCTGTGAGGCGAAGGCCCTGGCCGGCTGATCGTTGATCGAGATCTCCAGCTCGTCCCGGTGCGGTCCGGACAGACAGCTGGCCGAGGCGAGCTCCGCTTCCCGGTGCGACCGCAGGTGCGCCAGCGCCAGCTCGGCCAGCTGGGCCGCCGGCAGGGACGTGTCCGGGATGTTGGACAGCGACCGGTAGACCGCCGTCAGACGGTCCTTTCCGCCGGAAAGCGACTCACAGCAGGTCCCGGCGAACTGCGTCAGCTTGTTCACATAAGAGTGGCGGACGGAGATGAGGATCCCCGCGTACTCCGCCAGCTTTTCGTTGTAGGAGGGCAGAAGCTCCAGCAGCGTGGGCTTTTCCCCGTGCTCCTTCAGGATCTTCTGCTTCTGCGCCAGCAGGCGCGTGTACTCGGCCAGCGCCGAATAGTAAGAGGGGCGGAGCTGGCTGATGGCCCGGTCCAGAAGGCGGCGCCGCTCGGCGGCGGCCCCCTTGATCAGGAACAGGTCGTCCGGCGAGAACAGGACCGTGCGCAGATCGCCCAGCATCTCCGCGTTGGTGCGAAGACGCACGCCGTTGCGGGACAGCTTTTTCCCGCCCGCGGCGGAGATCACGGCGGAGAGCTGCTTGCGCCTGCCGCCGGAGAAGACGGCAAGCTCCATCCCGGCGGCAGCGGCCCCCGTGCGGACCATCTCCTTTTCCCGCAGGGACCGGATGGGCCGCAGCGAGGAGAAGTAGTAGACGCTCTCGAGCAGGTTCGTTTTTCCTGCGGCGTTGGGCCCGCTGATCACGTTGACGCCCGGCGCGAATTCTGCCTCGGCTTCGCCGTAGCAGCGGAAGTCGGCAAGGCGAAGGCTTTCGACGACCATTTCAGTTCAGCCGCATGAGGGCGATCATGTAGAAATATTCGTCTCCGTCCTTCTGCCGGAGGACCAGCGGAGACGTGGGGCTGTTGAGGCACATCTCGCAGGTCTCGTCCGGGATGGCGTGCAGCGCGTCGGTCAGGAATTTGTTGGAAAGGCCGATCTCCATGGTCTCGCAGAGCCCGTCGTAGCTGCATTCGTCCTTGGCGTTGGCCGTAGACGAGGTGTAGGACAGACGGATGGTGCCGTTTTCAAGCTTCAGCCGCAGGGGGTTGCGCAGCTTGTCGTTAACCACGGGGGAGACCCGTTCGACGGACTCGGTCAGCTGGGGGACCGAGACGGAGACCACGTTTTTCTGGTTGGCGGCGACGGAGTTCTCATACCGCAGGAACTGCCCGTCCAGCAGGCCGGAGAAGATGGTGGCCGCGCCCGTGCGGACGACCAGGTGCTTTTCCGCCAGGTCGAAGACGGCGGCCTCGTCGGTGTCCGGCAGGATCCGGCTGATCTCGCGCAGCGCGTCTCCCGGAACGATGAAGCGGAAGGTCTCGCCGCAGTCGATGGCCCGCTTGCAGACGGAGAGGCGATAGTTGTCGGTGGAAACGATCTTCAGCGTCCCGTCGGCGATGTCGAACAGACAGCCGGTGAAGACCGGCTTGGCGTCGCTGGCGGAGACCGAGAAGATGGTCCCGTTGATCATGCTCTTCAGGTCCTTGGAGGGGAGCGAGATGGTCCGGTCGCTGTCGATCAGGGGCATTTCGGGGAATTCCTCTCCGGGGATGCCGGTCAGATCGTATTCGGACAGACCGCAGAGGATCTTGACGCGGTCGTTTTCGTCGGCGGAAATGAAGACGTCCCCCTCGGGGAGCTTGCGGGCGATCTCGCAGATCAGCCGCGCGTTGAGGATGATGCTGCCCCGTTCGGAGACATCCGCTCCGCAGGAGCAGGTGATGCCCAGCTTCAGATCGTAGCCGCAGAAGGAGAGGTCTTCTCCCGCGGTGATCAGGATCCCCTCCAGCGCGGGGATGGAGCTTTTGGGCGAGACGGCCCGGGACGCGGTCAGGACGGCTTCGGAAAAGTCGGCGCGGTTACAGATGAATTTCATGGATCGGTTCCTCCGTTGTGTGATGACAGATAGAAAAATAAAGTCTTATTCTTAGAGGCTGTGGAAACGGTGGACCCCGCGCGCGAGACGCGGCGGGAGAAGGGTTTGCGGCGCGCCGGGCGGCTGTGGAGACCGCGGCGGGTTTCCACGGGTCACCGCCGGCGGGGGAGGGGACGCTCTGAAAGCTGTGGGCGCGGCGCGTGTGGATCGTGGAGAAAGCTGTGGAAATCCCGGATCAGAAGCTCTGCCCGTCCTCCTGCTCGCTGAGGTTGGTCATCAGGTCCTTGACGGCGCTGGCCAGCGCGGGGTTGGTGCGCATCTCGTTTTTGATCTTCTTGGTCGAGTTGATGATGGTGGTGTGGTGCTGGCCGCCCAGCTCCTTGCCGATGCTCTGCAGGGACAGGTCCGTCAGCTGCTGCATGATATAGCTGGCCACCTGCCGGGGCAGGACCACGTCCTGGCTCTGGTTCTTGGAGCAGAGCCTGTCCGGCGAGATGTTGTAGTACTTGCAGACCTCTTCGATGATCAGCTCCGAGGCGGGCTTTTTGCCGCTTCCCATCTGAAGGTCCCGGATGGCGCGCTCGACCATGTTCATGTCCACCTCGCCGCCGGTGAGGTCCAGATCGGCGTGGATATGGTTGACGATCCCCTCCAGCTGGCGGATGTTGGCCGTGGCATTGTTGGCGATATAGCTGACCAGGTGGTCCGGCAGGGTCAGCCGGAAGCGTTCGCACTTTTTCTGAAGGATGGCGACGCGCGTTTCAAAGTCCGGGGGCTGGATGTCCGCCAGCAGGCCCATCTCGAAGCGGGTCTGCAGCCGGGTCTGGAGCGTGTAGATCTCCTTGGGCGGCCGGTCGGAGGTCAGAACGATCTGCTTGTGCGCGGCGTAGAGCGTATTGAAGGTGTGGAAGAACTCCTCCTGGGTCTGGACCTTGCCGGCCAGGAACTGGATGTCGTCCACCAGCAGCACGTCCACCGCCCGGTATTTTGAGCGGAACTCTTCGGTGGACTTGTACTTCAGCGCTTCGATCAGCTCGTTCGTGAAATCCTCGCTGGTCATATAGAGGATGTGATAGTCCGGGTGGCTGCTGCGGATGGTCTCGGAGATGGCCTTCATCAGGTGCGTCTTGCCCAGGCCCGAGCCGCCGTAGATGAACAGCGGGTTATAGCTGTTGGCCGGGTTCATGGCCACGGCGTAGGCCGCGGCGTGGGCGAACTTGTTGGAGTTGCCGACGATGAAGTTCTCAAAGGTGTACTCCATGGCCTCGGGCGCGGACACGGCGGGCGCCGGCTCAGGAAGCTCGTCCCCGTCGGTCAGCACCACCAAGTCCATCTCCGTGGAGAAGATCTGGAAGAGGACCTTGCGGCAGACGTCCCGGAAGCGCGCCAGGATGACTTCTTTTTTGTAAGGCGAGGTCCGGATGATGAAGCAGTCCTGCCGCAGCGCGACGGCCTTGGCGTCGGAGAACCAGAGGTCTATGGTGAACTTCTGAAGTTCTTTTTCCAGAAGAGTCAAAAGGCTGGCGAGGATATCGTCCGGAGAGTTCATGAAGGTCCCCCCTATTATACATTGTAGGATCGTTCTTCTATTATATCACAGATCCCGGGGAAAAGGAAGAGCCGCCGGGCGATTTTTTTCGGGCGGGACAAAAAAAGTGGTTGACAAGAACAGAGCGGTTAGTATATAATTAAACTCTACGCGAATGCGCAGGTGTTTTTGACGACTGTTTTGTTACGGAGGTGAAAAAAATGCTTAGAACGTATCAGCCCAAGAAGAGACAGCGCAGCAAAGAGGCGGGATTCCGCAAGAGAATGAGCACTGCCAACGGCAGAAAGGTCCTTGCGAGACGGCGCGCCAAGGGAAGAGCCAGACTCACCCACTGAGCCGGGTATGAAGACCGCGGTCCTCAGGGACAACCGGGATTTTCAGAGACTGTACCGCAGAGGAAAAAAGGCCGTGTCCGGCATGTTCGCCGTGTACTGCGCCAAAAATCCCGTCTGCCTCGCGAGAGTCGGCATCACGACCGGGAAAAAACTCGGCGGCGCCGTGGTCCGGAACCGCGCCCGCCGGCAGGTCCGCGAGATCGTCCGCCTTTCGGCGGAACGGCTCCTGCCGGGGAACGACGTCGTCGTCGTGGTCCGGCACGGGGCGCTGGCGCGGGCCTGGGCGGACCAGCGCGCGGACCTGCTGCGCCTGTTTGCTCTGGTCGGGGCGCTGGACGGTGTGGAGGAGGCGAAGCGATGAAACGCTTTTTTCTCGCGGCGATCCGGTTCTACCGGCGCTGCATCTCCCCTCTGAAGACCCCCTGCTGCCGATACGTCCCCACCTGTTCCGAGTATGCCCTCGAGGCGGTGGAGAAGTACGGCGCTTGGAGGGGCGGCTGGCTCGCCCTGCGGCGGGTCCTGCGGTGTCACCCCCTCAGGCCGGGCGGCTACGACCCGGTCCCATAACAACGGACGGAGGAACCTTGCTTTGAACATTCCGCTCATCACCCCATTCTTTGCCTTTGTCATGAAGACGATCATGAATCTGATCGGAGGGGACAACGGCGTCAGCTTCGCGCTGGCCATCCTTCTGTTCACGATCTTCGTGAAGCTTCTGCTGTTCCCGCTCCAGCTCAAGAGCAAAAAGGGGATGGTCGACCAGCAGCGCGTCGCGCCGAAGATCGCCGCGCTGGAAAAGAAGTACAGAGGCAACAAGCAGAAGTATCAGGAAGAGGTCTCCAAGGTCTATAAGGAAGAGGGCGTGAGCCTCATGGGCGGCTGTCTGCCCACCGTGCTCACGCTGGTCATCGTCCTTGGCCTTTACACCGTTATCTACCGTCCGCTGACACACATGATGAACGTCGGGAAAGAAGACGGCCAGATCCTCGCCATTTCCCAGGACCTCGTGGAGATGAAGAACGACGGCACCTATGTGCTGAACGGCAGAACGCTTGCCGACTGCGCCACGGAAGAGGAAAAAGAGGCGTATCGTTCCGAGGTCGGCGCTCTGTTCCAGGAGGGCAACAGCCGCGGCTTCCTGGCCGCCGTCACGGGCGAAAAGGCCAGTGACAAGGCGGTCAACCAGGTCAAGCTGGCCCGTCTGCTCTATGGGAACATCGACGCGCTGAAGGCGAAGCTCGCCGCGGAGACCGCGGCGGGAGCCGAGGCGGCCTATTCCACCGACGGCCTGTTCGAGATCAACTTCAATCTGTTCGGGCTCGACCTGGGCGATCAGCCCGGCTGGAACCCGATCAATATCCTGATCATCCTGCCGATCCTGTCCGGCGTGACCTCGTTCTTCCTCAGCTGGGTGACCCAGCGGTACCAGAAGAAGATCAGCGGGCCCAGACCCGCCGCGGCCGACTCCGGCGTCGCCGGCGCCAACAGCGCCGAGCAGACCTCCAAGATGATGATGTACATGATGCCGATCATGTCCGTCGTCATCGGCTTCATGCTTCCTGCGGGCATCACGGTGTACTGGATCCTGAACAACCTGGTCTCCGCCGCGCAGGAGCCGCTTCTGTATTCCATCGCGAAGAAACGGTTTTTGAAGAAGGAAGAGGAGACCGGGACCGGAAAGCGGAAGGCAAAGGCTGCGGTGTCCGCGCCGGCCGTTCTGCCCGCAGAGGAACAGGAAGAAGATCCCGGACAGGAAGGTTCCGACAGCTCCGACGGCGGCAAGGCCGACTGAGCGGAGACTTCCGGCGGCCGGGCAAGACGGCCGCGCATGAAAAGGATTGAAAAAAATGAACCACACCTTAGAAGTCGAGGGAACGGCCAAAAATATCAACGAAGCCATCGAAACGGCCGTTGCCAAAGCCATCGACCAGCTGAACCTTCCCCGCGAGGAGGTCACTTACGAGCTGCTGGACCGCGGCAAGACCGGGTTCCTCGGTCTGGGCGGCGTCTGGGTCAAGCTCCGCGTCTTTTATGAAGTCGGGATCGGCCGGAAGACCGAGGAGTTCCTGACCGGCCTGTTCGACCTGATGAAGGTCAAGGCCGACGTCAAGGTCAGCGAGGGCGCGGACGGCCGGATCGAGGTCAAGCTCTCCGGCCCGGACATGGGCCTTCTCATCGGGCGCCGCGGCGAAACGCTGGACGCGCTGCAGTACCTCACCAGTCTGGCGGCCAACAAGGGGAGCGACGAGTTCGTCCGCGTCACCATCGACAGCGAGAACTACCGCGAAAAGAGAGAGGAATCTCTGGAAAATCTGGCCAGCCGCATGGCGGACAAGGTGCTGCGCACCTCCCGCAGCGTGACGCTGGAGCCCATGGCCCCCCACGAGCGCCGGATCATCCACGCCTATCTCCAGAACCGGGACGGCGTCACCACCTTCTCCACGGGCCAGGATCCGAACCGCCGGGTCGTCATTGCCCCGGCCGCCGCGGCCGAAAAGAGCGAGGGCGAGGGCGAAAAGCCCAAGCCGCGCCGCTCCTCCCGCGGACACCGCGGCGGGCGGAACCGCCGTGGCGGCCAGAAGAACAACGGCGCCAACGGCGCCGCAGCCGGAGCGTCCGCAGAGACCGCGGCCGAGAAGCCGGCCGAAACGCCCGCGGAGCCTTCCGTGGAATAACGAGCGCAGACAAGACAGCCGAAAACACCGAAGCTCCGCCCGCGCCCCGTTCGGGGCCGCGGGCGGAGCTTTTTCCGTCTGCCGGGGACGCGCGGCGGCGGAAAGGGACTGGCGTTTTTGGCGAAAACGCTTGCAACGCGGCGGCGGAACGGGTATAATAAGAGCCGGGGGGCCGCGCGCCCGCCCGGCACGGAAAAGGCAAGGAGGAAGCAACCACCATGAAGCACAAACTGGGCCTGATCGGATACGGCGGCATGGCCGAGTATCACCACGAGGCGATCCAGACCCGCGGGATCCCGAACATCGAGGTCGTCGCGGCGCACGACATCCGGCAGGAGCGTCTGGAGCTTGCCGCGTCCAAGGGGCTTCGCCCGTGCAGGACGGCGGACGAGCTGCTGAACGACAAGGAGATCGACATCGTCACCATCGCGGTCCCCAACAACTTCCACGCGGGCTATGCCATCGCTGCCCTTCGCGCGGGGAAGAACGTGGTCTGCGAAAAGCCCGTCACCATGAACGCCGCCGAGCTGGAAGAGATCATCGCGGTGAGCAAGGAGACGGGACGGCTCTTCTCGGTCCACCAGAACCGCCGGTGGGACAAGGACTTCCGCATCGTCAAGAAGGCCGTCGAGGACGGTCTGGTGGGAAAGCCCTTTTACATCGAGGACCGGGTCCAGGGGTCCAACGGCGTGCTGCACGGCTGGCGCGGCGCGAAGATCAACGGCGGCGGCATGCTGTACGACTGGGGCGTCCATCTGCTGGACCAGATCATGTGGCTGGAAAAGTCCCCGGTCAAAGAGGTCTTCTGCGAGATGAAGTACATCTTCAACGACGAGTGCGACGACAACTTCAAGCTCTACGTCGAGTTCGAGAGCGGCCTGTCGGCCCACATCCAGGTGGACACCTACTGCTTCTGTCCGCTGCCCAAGTGGCAGGTCCAGGGCGACGAAGCGACGCTGGTCATCGACGACTGGGCCTGCCACGGCCGGATCGTCCGGGCCAGGGACGAGGGCGTCGAGTGGACGGAGAACATCGTCTACACCGAGGCCGGCCCCACCCGCACCATGGCCCCCCGCCGCAAGGAGACCATCCAGGAGGACCCGCTGCCCGAGGTGGAGACCGACTGGTCGGACTATTACAAGAACATCATGGCCGTCATCGACCACGGCGCCGAGCTGATCGTCAAGCCGGAGGAATCGCTGCGCGTCATGAAGGTCATCGACGCGGCGTTTCTGTCCGCCCGGACGGGCAAGTCCGTCTCGGGCCCGTTCTGATCCGGGTCTGAAACCGGCGGGGCGGAGCTTTGTTCACAAAACCGTAACCAAGGGGACAGCCGGATCGGGTAAAATACCCTTGTGAGGTGAGCGGAAATGGAAAACAAACGCGGCGAAGACCTTGACGGCGCTCCGGCCCGGGCGAGCCTGCCGGCCAGAGTCGGCGGGACGCTCTGCAGGATCGCGTTCTGCGCGCTGCTGGGCCTCATGTCCGGCGGGACGCTGCTGATCGTTCTGTATACGTTTTTCGGAAAGGGACTCCCTGGCTGACCCGATGCGGCGCGCCGGGGAGCCGCCGTAAAAAACAGGGGAGGAGGCGCGGCATGGTATCGGCCCGCGAGCTTCTGGGCTATGAGCCCATCGACATACACACGCATCTGGACCACGGCGTTCCCGGCGACAGCGCCGAGGCCTCGCCCGGCGACCGGGGCAAAAAGCACATCTGCACGCCGGAGCACCTGAAAAAGGGGTACGACCGCGTCGGGATCCGCTGCGGCGCGTTCTCCACGTTCGCCTCGCTGTTGCGGACCGACCGAATCGAAGAGGAGAACCGCTATCTCTTCGAGCTGGCGCGGACAGAGGACTGGATCTTCCAGTGGGTGGTCGTGCATCCGGACCGGGAAGAGACCTTCCGCCAGGCCGAGGAGATGCTGCGGTCCCCGAAGACCCTGGGGATCAAGATCCATCCGGCCTATCACGGATACGACATCACGGCCCGGGGCGACGAGATCTTTTCCTTTGCCGCCGGGCTGGGCGCCTCGGTGCTGATGCATCCGGATGCGCTGGACAAAATGGCGGGCTTTGCGGACCGCTATCCGGATATGACGCTGATCCTCGCGCACCTGGGCGGCGAGGAGTTCCTGGACGCGGCGGCCGCCGCGCGGCACGGGAACATCCTGGTGGACACGTCCGGCGGAGCGAGCAGCCTGAACAACGTCGTCGAGCGGGGCGTCGAGCGGATCGGCGCGGAGCGGATCCTGTTCGGGACCGACACCTATGCCGCGGGGTTCCAGACGGGACGGATCGTCTGGGCGGGGATCCCGGACGGCGACAAGAGAAAGATCCTGCGGGACAACGCAAGAGCCCGCTTTCCCCGCGCCTTCGCGGCGGTCTGACCGCGGCGGGGCGAAAAAAACAGGAGGAACCGCTGTGGAAAGAAAGATCAAAAAGAGAAAAGACTGCTTTTGGGGCCTGCACGGCGACTTTCACGCGTACCCGGCGAAGGGTCTCGTCATCGGCGAGGGCCTGCGGGAGAGCGACGTCCGCGAGCTCTGCGAGACGCTGAAGCCGGACTTCATCCAGGTCGACAGCAAGGGACACCCGGGCTGGGCCTCGTACCCCTCGAAGATGGGCAACGCCATGCCTGCCTTCGCGCAGGACCCGCTGGCCCTGTGGCGGAAGGTCACCAGAGAGTACGGGATCGCGCTTTTCGTCCACTATTCCAGCGTCGTCGACATCAAGTACTGCGAGGAGCACCCGGAGGACCGCGTGCTGCCGGCCGACGGCGGTTTTTCGTCCTCGGTCCGGCTGGACGGCCGCTACGTCGACGAGTTCATGATCCCCCAGCTCTCGGAGATGGTGGAGAACTATCAGGTCGACGGAGTGTGGATCGACGGGGACTGCTGGGGCGCGCGGCCGGACTATCGCCAGGAGACGCTGGCGAAGTTCGAGGCGGAGACGGGGATCGACCTTCAGGGCCGGGCGCCGAAGTCGCCGGAGGACCCGTATTACCGGGAATACCTGGACTACACGCGCGAGCTGTTCCGCCGGTACCTGCGGCACTACGTCGACGCGCTCCACCGGAAATATCCGGACCTTGAGATCTGCAGCAACTGGGCGTTCTCCGACATCATGCCGGAGGGCGTCAGCGCCGGGGTCGACTTCCTGTCCGGCGATCTGGACCCGTCGGACAGCGTGGAGTCGGCGCGCTACTGCGGCCGGATGCTGGCCCAGCACGGGATGCCGTGGGACCTCATGTCGTGGAACTTCCGGTACCGCGTTTACGGGACCCAGACCTTCCCCGGCAAAGAGCCGGTGCAGATCATGCAGGAGGCGGCGGCGGTGATCGCGCAGGGCGGCTCGTATCAGGACAACATCCACTTCCAGCCGGACGGCGCGCCGAATATGTTCCAGTTCCGGCGGCTGCGCCCGGTGGCGGAGTTCGTGCTGGCGCGTCAGCCGTTCTGCCACGGCGGGAAGCTGGTCCGCCAGGCGGCGCTGTTCGTCTCCAGCACCGACCGGTTCGCCGAGATGCAAGGCCCCTATTCCCGGGAGGGCGTCGAGCGGCTGCGGGCGACGACGGCGCTGCTGTGCGACAGCGGCCTGCCGCTGGAGATCGCCGGCGAGAGCGCCCTGAAGGGGCGGTACGGCGAGTGGCCCCTGATCCTGATCCCGGAGCTGTACGCCGGGATCGGAAAGACCGAGACGGACGAGCTGGCGCAGTACGTCCGGGACGGCGGGAGCCTGCTTTTGGTGGGCGCGCGGGCCAGCCTGAAGTTCGCCGAGGCGGGCTTCCCGTTCCGGGCGGAGCGTCACACCGAGCTTCCGGAGATGGCGACATGGGAGGACAACGACGTGGCGGACGACCCGGAGGCCTTCGCCGAGAAGATGCCCTGTTATTTCTCGCTGGACGGCGAGGACTTCGGTCTGACCGCGGGCGCCTGCCGGATCATCCCGGAAAACGGCGGCGCGAAGACGGTCGCGTCGATCTACAGCGCGTTCCGCGAGAAACAGGGCGAGCCCTTCGCGGTGGTCATCCCCTGGGGCAGGGGCAAGGTCGGCGTGATCGGCGCGGATCTGGGCGAACAGTACCGGACCGGCAAGCAGGTCCTGCAGAGGAAGCTGATCCGCGCCATGGCCGACGAGCTCTTCGATCCGCTGGCGCGGATCGAGTCGGCCGACGGCATCCTGGAGCTCGACTGTCTGGAAAAGGACGGCCGCCTGATGCTGCAGCTGCTCAACGCCAACGGCGGCCACGGCGAGAGCCGGTGCGTGACCGAGGACTGGATCCCGCCGACGGAGAACGCCGTCCTGTCCCTGCGGGCGGACGCCGCGCCCCGGAAGCTGATCCTGCAGCCGGAGGGGAAAGAGCTGAGCTTTGCGGAGGAGAACGGCCGGATCCGCTTCCGCGTGGACCGCGTCGGCATCCACGAGATCGTCGAGGTCGTGCGCTGAAGGCGCCGCGAAGAAAAAATCAACGCCCCGCGCGGCCGGAGACCCGGCTGCGCGGGGCGTTCTGCGGTCATCCGAACCGGCGGGAGAGCCAGTAGACGGCCCCGTACACGGCGCTGGCCGCCGCGCCGTAGACGATCACCGGCCCGGCCACGGAGAACATCTTGGCGCCGAGGCCGAGGACCCATCCCTCGGTCTTGAACTCGATGGCGGGCGAGGCCACGGAGTTGGCGAACCCCGTGATGGGCACGATGATCCCCGCCCCGGCCGCCTTGGCGATGCGGTCGTACACGTGAAGCGCCGTCAACAGCGCCGAGAGGAAGATCAGCGCCGTCGTGGCGGCAGTCCCCGCCTCGTCCGCAGGAAGGCCCAGCGCGGCGAAGCCGTCGCGCATCCCCTCGGCGGCGGCGCAGATCCCGCCGCCGAAAAGAAACGCCAGCGCTGTGTTTTTGACGGTGGGCGAGGCGGGGGCGCGCCGGCGGACCAGCGCGGCGTATTCCTTGTTTGTCATCTGCGGCAAAGCGATCCCTCTTTCCGGCCCGGAGCGGGCCGCGTTTTTTCATAGGGTCCGCCGCAGAGGGCGTTTTTATGCGTGCGCGGTCAAAAGCCCAGCGGCTCGCCCACCAGATAGACCCGCGTCTCGCGGCCCACGCGCGGATAGGAATAGATCGTCGTCACGCGGCACATGCGCTTTCCCGCGGCACAGTCGAAACAGCGGCCCGTCCTGGCGCAGGGCACGTCCAGCCCCAGCCGCCGGGCGTTCTGCGGACAGGCCACGGTCTTGATGCGCTCCAGCGCGGAGGCCACGTCGGCGGTCAGCTTGTTGACGCCGCAGACGATGAAGCACCGCTCGGGGCCGTAGACCATGGCGCCGGTGCGGTTGCCGAAGCCGTCGATGGACACCAGCTCGCCGTCGGCGGTGAGGGCGTTGGCGCTGCACAGATAGACGTCCGCGGTCATGGCTTTTCTGCGGGCGTCGCCCTCGCCGGGCAGCCAGTGCCAGTACACGGGGTTGCCCCGGGCCAGCAGCAGGTCGCAGATCCCGGTTTCCTTGACGGACATGGAGCCGCCGATGCCGACGGACTCGCCGGGCGCGATGCCGGCCAGCATGTCGGCCGCGGCCTCTTCTTTCGTGGCGGCCCAGCGGGCGTCGAAGCCCCGGGCGGACAGGTTGGACAGAACGGTTCGAACGTCAGATTCGGGAAACATAAAAACCTCCTTGGGAAGACTTGATTTCCGGTGTTCCGTGTGGTATAATTGACTGCGCGATGGGCGATATCGTGCAGCCTGCTGTCCTGCCCCTGCGCAACGGCGGCCTCCGAACCATGTCAGGCGGGGAACCGAGCAGCATTAAGGGGGAACAGCCGTGTGCCGCAGCCAGGCAGGACGCGGGCTGCACGATGCAGCCCATCCGTTTTTTAACAGCGGGGAGGAGGAAGGACCGTGTATCAGGCGCTGTACCGCAAATGGCGGCCCGCCCGGTTCGAGGACGTGGTGGGCCAGGAGCATGTCACCAGGACGCTGAGGGCCCAAGCCGCGGCGGACCGGCTGAGCCACGCCTATCTCTTCTGCGGGCCCCGGGGCACGGGAAAGACCACCTGCGCCCGGATCCTGGCCAAGGCGGCGGTCTGTGAGGCGCCGCGGGACGGAGACCCCTGCAACGAGTGCGCGGCCTGCCGCGCCGTCAACGAGGGGACCGCGGCCGACGTCTTCGAGATGGACGCCGCCACCTACACCGGCGTGGACGACATCCGCGCCCTGCGCGCCGAGGCGGTCTACGCCCCCTCGGCCCTGAAGAAAAAAGTCTATATCATCGACGAGGTCCACATGCTGTCTGGCAGCGCGTTCAACGCCTTCCTGAAGATCCTGGAAGAGCCGCCGGAGCACGTGATGTTCATCCTGGCCTCCACCGAGCTGCACAAGATCCCCGCCACCGTGCTGTCCCGGTGCCAGCGGTTCGAGTTCGCCCGCATCGGGCGGGAGGCCATCGCCCAGCGGCTTTTGACCGTTGCGGCGGCGGAGAAGATCCCGCTGGCGCGCAGCGGCGCGTCGCTGATCGCGGCCATGGCCGACGGGGCCATGCGCAACGCCCTGTCCCTGCTGGAGCAGGTCTCCGCCCAGAGCGGCGGCGAGCTGGACGCCGAGGCCGCGGCGGCGGCGATGGGCGTGGTGCCTGCGGACGGGCTGTTCGCGATCTTCGACAGCATCCTGGCCGGAGACGCGGCGGAGGCCCTGCGGGAATTTTCCGCCCGCTATGCCGCCGGCGCCGAGCCGGAGGCCTTTTGCGACCAGCTGCTCTGTCTGGCGCGGGACGCGCTGATCGCCGCGTCCGGCGCGGGCGTCGACCCCATCGGCGCGGGCTATGGGCCGGAGGAGCTGATGCGCTACGCCGCGATCCCGCCCGAGAGGCTGCTCTTCGTGGTGCGGCGGGTGAGCGAGTGTCTGTGGGCCCTGCCCAAGAGCGCGGACAAGCGCGTCGACACGGAGCTCTGTCTGTATTCCCTTTGCGCCCCGGCGGTGCTGGACGGCAGCGGCGCGCTGGCGTC
>JAEERN010000146.1 GCA_016285815.1 Clostridiales bacterium | reverse complement strand
TGGACGGCGAGGGCGCGGGGTGCACCGCGCTGGTCTACGTGCGGCGGCTCGGGCCGGAGGTGGCCTCGCTGACGGCGGTGCTGCGGCCCGTCCCCGCGGGGACGGAGATCGTCTGGAACGCCGCGTTCTCCGGCGAAAAGCTTGCCGGCGCGGGGCGGTTCGTCGCCTCCGGCGTGCTGGCCCGGGCGCTGAAGCAGACGCTGGGCCCCTTTCAGGCCTGAGAGAAATCCGGCCGGAGCCCGCGGAGACGGGCCGACAGATCCGGCCGGAAAAGCAAGCTATCCCGCAAGGGAAAGCGCTTCCTGAAGAAAAGGAGTCAACATCGATGGACCATGCCGAACAAAGAAGGTGGCTGATCAGGCAGCTCCTTGAGGAAGAACCGGAATACAAAGATTATTCTGTTCCAAAGGATACGCAGGATCAGAAAAACATGCTGAGGGCGCTTATGAACGTCAGATTGCCGAAGCCCGTCAGCGAGGAATTTCTTGCGATTCAGGATGAATACCTGACCAACGAAAACACATTGGCAGGAGTTACAGAGGTTGATGCTTTGACTCCTGTCAAAGCGAGCGACCGTATCTGTCTTTGGCAGGGAGACATCACGACGCTGAAAGCAGACGCCATCGTCAACGCCGCGAACAGCGGTCTGACGGGTTGTTACCAACCGCTGCATTCCTGCATCGATAACATTATTGGGAGTAAGGCCGGCATTGGCCTTCGAAATTATCTGGGAAATATCATGGACAAGCAGGGCCATCCGGAACCGACTGGTCAGGCAAAGATCACACCGGGATTTAACTTGCCCTGCAAATATATAATTCACACAGTAGGTCCAATTGTCGAGGGGCGACTGACAAAACATCATGAGGAGCATCTTGCCTCTTGCTACAGGTCCTGCTTGAAGATCGCGGAAGAAAATAGCATAAAGAGCATCGCATTTTGCTGTATCTCGACAGGCGTCTTCATGTTCCCTAACCAGAGAGCCGCAGAAATTGCCGTGGCGACAGTCAAGGACTATCTGAAGGAGCATGACGGGATCGAGAAAGTAGTCTTCAACGTGTTCAAGGACATGGATCTTGAGATATATGATAGATTGCTAAATCAGTGACGAGTTTGACAAATCGGGATTTATGGAGGTGTTCCTTATGAAAAGAATGTATACTTTCGCGGTGGCGGTCATTCTTACCGTATTATCTTTTGGCGGATGCGCTTTTGGCGGATGCGAATCACAAAATACTAGTACAGAGGTCATTCCTGACGAATCCGAATCCCAAAGCACCGCGATCGAGGGTATGGAAACTGTGTATATCTACGTCGAAGCCTTCGGTGACGATTGGATTTGCGGCAATGACACAAAGGTTTTCTGCGGAAGTGGCCATGGATATGATTATTTCAATACCGTCAAGGTCGAGTATTACAAAACCGACGTTGCAGAAGAGTCTGGCACAGTAACCGTAAACCAATTCGGCGATTCGTATGAAACCACTTACAATAAAATCATCAAAAAGGTCGTCTTCTCCCGCGTTTTGAAACCGGAAGAAGGAGAAACGGTTTTTGATAAGCCGGTCATCTACCTTTATCCCGGAGAAACGACCGAAGTTTTCGTCAGGCTCGACTTCGACGGATATTTCACCACAACGATTCCGCCTTACCGCGACGGCTGGCACGTTATCGCCTATCCCGATGGTCAGCTCATTACCGAAGACGGGGAAAAGTATCCGTATCTGTTTTGGGAGGGCGTTCCGAATATCGAACTTTCGATAACAGAGGGGTTCTGCGTTGCAGGAAGTCAGACTCGAGTATTTCTCGAAAGAATACTGCCCGAAATCGGGCTTTCGGAGAACGAATATACCGAATTTATCAGCTATTGGCTTCCGCGCATGGAGAATAACGAATACAACCTCATTCGGTTCTTCGGCAAAGATTATACCGAGGCTGCAAAACTCGAGGTGACGCCGACACCGGATTCTGTGCTTCGCGTGTTCATGGTATACCGTTCCTCCGATGAATACCTTCAGTTGACGGAGCAATCATTTACGCCATTTGTCCGTGAGGGTTTTACCGTCGTGGAATGGGGCGGGACCTGTATCGATTGAGAAAGGTGAAACACGATACGACAAATACCGGTTTGCCGCTGACAATGCTTACCGTTAAAGAGCGTAACGATTGAGGTGATCTTCCATGTTTTCAAGGACTCCGATCTCGCGATCCGCCGGGACGTACGCAGACAACGTCGGACGGCTGAAGCGGGCGCTGGACGAGGCGGACGCCGTCGTCGTCGGCGCGGGGGCGGGGCTCTCCACGTCGGCGGGCTTCACCTACAGCGGCGAGCGGTTCGAAAAGTACTTTGCCGACTTTGCGCGGAAATACGGCTATCGGGACATGTACTCCGGCGGCTTTTACCCTTACGGGACGCCGGAGGAGCGGTGGGGCTTCTGGTCGCGTTACGTCTTCGTGAACCGCTATACGGACGCGCCGAAGCCGGTCTACGCCGACCTGCTGGATCTGGTGAAGGACAAGGACTATTTCGTTCTCACCACCAACGTGGACCACTGCTTCCAGAAGGCGGGCTTCGACAAAAAGCGGCTGTTCTACACACAGGGGGACTACGGCCTCTGGCAGTGCGGCGAGCCGTGCCACGACGGGACCTACGACAACGCAGAGACGGTCCTGGCCATGGCGCTTTCCCAGGGGTGGCGGATCACCGGAGACGGGCTGACGCCGCCGGAGGACGGCGCGCCGCTGAAAATGACCGTCCCTTCGGAGCTTCTGCCGGTCTGTCCCATCTGCGGGAAGCCCATGACCATGAACCTCCGCGCGGACGACCGGTTCGTGGAGGACGAGGGGTGGCACCGCGCGGCGGAGCGGTATGAGAACTTCCTGCGGACCCGCGGCGGCAAGGTGCTGTTTTGGGAGCTCGGCGTGGGGTTCAACACCCCGGTCATCATCAAATACCCCTTCTGGCAGATGACGGCGGCCCGGCCGGAGGCTGTCTACGCCTGCGTCAACTTCGGCGAGGCGGTCTGTCCCGAGCAGATCCGGGACCGGTCGATCTGCATCGACGGAGACATCGGAGAGGTCCTGCGGGATCTGAAATAAAAAAAGCGGGCGGGAGCGCTCCCGCCCGCTTCGCGCCGCGCCCCGGGCGGAATATCGGGCCGCTTTCTCTCATACGCTTTCAACAGAGCATAGGGGGAAGTGGTGATGGCGTTGAACGTTTCTTCCGGGGATCGGGCGGTCCGGTTCGGCGAGTACATCGTCGAGACGGATTCCACGGTCCGGGCGGCGGCGAAGCACTTCGGGATTTCCAAATCGACGGTCCACAAGGACGTGACCGTGCGGCTGGCCGAGCTGAACGGCGGGCTGGCGGCGCAGGTCAAGCGGGTCCTGGAGCGGAACAAGGCGGAGCGGCACCTGCGCGGCGGACAGGCGACCAAGGAAAAATATGAGCTGACGCGCCGTTACGGCGGGTGCATCCGCTTTGCGGCGGCGGAGGCGGTGCAAAAAAACCGTTGACAACGGCTTCGCCGTGTGCTAAAATAACCGTTGCACAAACGCGTGGATGGAGACAGGTGTCCCTCCGCCGCGTCCCGCACAGAGAGCCGCCGGTGGGTGCGAGGCGGTCGGGACGGGAGAGGACATATCCCTCCGGAGCGGCCCCGCCGAACGGTCGACTAAGCGGGGACGGGACCCCCGTTACCGGGAAAGGGCTTTGCCTTGTCCAGAGCCCGCAGCGAGGGCGGGGGATCCCGCCGAAAAAGGGTGGTACCGCGAGGTCTGCGCCTCGCCCCTTTGCCGGGGCGGGGCGTTTTCTTTTCCCATATCCGTAAAAAAAACAGGAGGAACAAAAGAGCATGAGCGTCTATCAGAAGGTCCCCGGAGATATGGATTTCCTCTCCCGGGAGAAAAAGGTCTCGGCGTTCTGGAAAGAGAATCGCATCTTTGAAAAGAGCATCGCCAGCCGCCGCGGCGGTCAGAACTTCACGTTCTACGACGGCCCCCCCACGGCCAACGGCAAGCCCCACATCGGCCACATCCTGACCCGCGTCATGAAGGACGTGATCCCGCGCTATAAGACCATGAAGGGGTATGTGGTGGACCGCAAGGCCGGCTGGGACACCCAGGGTCTGCCCGTGGAGATCGAGGTGGAAAAGCTCCTCCAGCTGGACGGCAAGCAGGACATCGAGCGCTACGGCATCGAGCCCTTCTGTGAGAAGTGCAAGGAGAGCGTCTGGAAGTACACCGGCGAGTGGCACCGCATGAGCGACGCGGTGGGCTATTGGTGCGACATGGACGACCCTTACGTCACCTATCACAACAGCTATATCGAGTCCGAGTGGTGGGCCCTGAAGCAGATCGCCGGGAAGGGACTCATGTACAAGGGCCACAAGATCGTGCCCTATTGTCCCCGCTGCGGGACCAGCCTCTCCAGCCACGAGGTGGCCCAGGGGTACAAGGACGTCAAGGAGACCTCGGTCTTCGTCAAGTTCGCCGTCAAGGATCAGCCGGGGCTGTATCTGGTGGCCTGGACCACGACGCCGTGGACGCTGCCGTCCAACGTGGCGCTGGCGGTCAATCCGGACGAGGAGTACGCCGAGATCCGCGCCGGGGACGAGCGCCACATCGCCGCCAGGGCCCTGGCCGCCGCCGTGGACGGAGAGGACGCCGAGATCCTGCGGACCTTCCGGGGCAGCGAGCTTTTGGGAATGGAGTACGAGCCGCTGTACCGGTTCGTCTCGCCCGCGGAAAAGGCTTGGTACGTAGTGGCGGGCGACTTCGTCACGCTGACCGACGGGTCCGGCATCGTCCACATCGCGCCGGCCTTCGGCGAGGACGACGCGCGCGTCGGCAAGGCCAACGGCCTGCCCTTCGTCCAGCTGGTGGACGCCAAGGGCTGCTTCACGCCGGAGGTCGAGCCCTGGGCCGGACGGTTCTGCAAGGACGGCGACAAGGACATCATCCTCGATCTGGACCGGCGGGGGCTTCTGCTGCGGGCGGTGAAGTTCGAGCACAGCTATCCCTTCTGCTGGCGCTGTGACACGCCGCTTCTCTATTACGCCATGGACTCGTGGTTCATCGAGACCACGAAGATCCGCGACCGGCTCATCGCCAACAACCGGACCATCAACTGGTATCCGGAGAACATCAAGGAAGGCCGCATGGGCAACTTCCTGGAGAACAACATCGACTGGTGCCTGACGCGCTCGCGCTATTGGGGCACGCCGCTGCCCGTGTGGGTCTGCTCCTGCGGACACACCCACACCGTCGGCAGCATCGCCGAGCTGCGCGAGCTGGGGCGGTACGCCGACGGAAGCCCGGTGCCCGAGGACGTCGAGCTTCACAAGGCCTATGTGGACGGCATCGTCCTGACCTGTCCCGAGTGCGGCGGCGAGATGCACCGCACGCCGGAGGTCATCGACTGCTGGTTCGATTCGGGTTCCATGCCCTTTGCCCAGTATCACTATCCCTTCGAGAACAAGGAGCTGTTCGAAAGCCACTTCCCGGCGGACTTCATCAGCGAAGCCATCGACCAGACCCGCGGATGGTTCTACACGCTGCTGACCATCTCGACGCTGCTGTTCGACAAGGCGCCCTTCCGCAACTGCATCGTGCTGGGCCACGTATGCGACAAGGACGGGATCAAGATGTCCAAGCACAAGGGGAACGTGGTGGACCCGTGGAGCATCTTGGACAAGCAGGGGGCCGACGCGGTCCGGTGGTATTTCTGCTCGGCCTCGGCCCCGTGGCTGCCCAGCCGCTTCTATGAGGACGCGGTGAACGAGAGCCAGCGCAAGTTCATGGGGACCCTGTGGAACACCTATTCCTTCTTCGTCCTGTATGCCAACATCGACGGCTACGACCCGGGCAAGTATCCCCGCGACCCCGCCGCCGACACCGTCATGGACCGCTGGCTGCGGTCGAAGACGGCGGCTCTGGTGGAGGAGGTGGACGCCGACCTCGGCGCCTATCGCATCACCGAGGCGGCCCGCGCCGTCTCGGAGTTCACCGACGAGCTGTCCAACTGGTACGTCCGCCTCAACCGCGAGCGCTATTGGGGCGCCGGGATGACCGAGGACAAAAAATCCGCCTACGGCGCGCTGTACGACTGTCTGGTCACGCTGGCACTGGTGTTGGCGCCCTTCGTGCCGTTCCTGGCGGAGGAGATCTATCAGAACCTGGTCCGCTCGGTGGATCCGGCCGCGCCGGAGAGCGTCCACCTGTGCGGCTGGCCCGAGGCCGACGCCTCGGCCAAGGACCCGGCGCTGGAAAAACAGATGGACTTCGTGCGCCGCGTGGTCGAGCTGGGCCGCGCCTGCCGCGCCGCTTCCGGCATCAAGAACAGCCAGCCGCTGCGCGCAGTCTATATCCGCACCACCGGAGACGACGCCGCGGAAGGATACGCCGGGCTGATCGAGAGCGAGCTCAACGTCAAGGACGTGGTCATGACCGACAGGACGGCGGACTTCGTGAGCTATTCCTTCAAGCCCCAACTGAAGGTGGCCGGCCGCAAGTACGGCCGTCTGGTCCCGGCGCTGAAAGCCGCGCTGGAGGCCGGAGACGGCGCGGCCATGATGGCCGAGCTGACCGGAACGGGACACGTCACCGTCTCCGCCGACGGCCAGACCGTGGAGATGACCGCCGACGAGCTCCTGATCGAGACCAAGAAGACCGAGGGCTTCGTTTCGGAGAGCGACCGGGATCTGACCGTTGCCATCGACACCGTCATCACGCCGGGGCTGGAGGAGGAGGGTCTCGTCCGTGAGCTGAAGCGCAAGCTGCAGACCATGCGCAAGGCCGCCGGCTTCGAGGTCACCGACCGCATCACCGTGACCTATCGCGCCTCCGGCCGGGTGGCCGCCGCCCTTGAAAAGTTCGGCGCGGACATCGCCGCGGCGGTGCTGGCCGACCGCATCGAGGCGGGAGAGCCGTCCGGCTACGTGGACGCCAAGTCCATCCAGGGCGAAGAGGCCGTCCTCGGCGTGGAAAAGATCGGCTGAACAGAGAGGAGGCCCCGTATGCTCGGAAAAAGCGATTTTCCCATCCTGGAGTTCGACGACGACCCGCGGGCGCTGCTGGAACCGTCGGCTGTTTCCGGGCGCGGCTTCGACACGGACCGGCTGGTGATCACCTTTTTCCCGGAGGCGGTGGACAAGCTGGCCGCCTGCGGCGGGATCCTTCCGGAGCGCACGATCCCCGGCGAGAACCCCGTGACGGTCTGGCGCTTTGCCGACCGGCCGGACGTGCTGCTGACGCTGGGACAGGTGGGCTGCCCCGCATGCGCGGGCAATCTGGACCTGTTCCAGGCCATGGGCGTCCGAAAGGTCATGTTCTGCGGCGGGGGCGGCGTGCTGGACCGTTCCATCGAGGTGGGCCGGCTTTTGCTGGTGGAGGGCGCCGTCCGGGACGAGGGGTTCTCCTATCATTACGCCGCGCCCTCCCGGGTGATCCGCACGGATCCGGCGGTCACGGACCGGATCGCCCGCGCGCTGGACGCGGACGGCGTGCCCTATCTTCGGGGTCTGACGTGGACCACGGACGCCGTCTTCCGCGAGACGGCGGCGCGCATCCGGGCCCGGCGGGACGAGGGGGCGAAGATCGTGGAGATGGAACAGGCCGGCTGCATCGCGGTGGCCCGGTTCCGCGGGATCCGCTACGGCGCGCTGATCTACGGCGGGGACGACCTCTCGGGCGACGAGTGGTCCGAGCGCGGCTGGCGCAGCCGGGAGGGGATCCGGTACGATCTTGTCGGCCTGTGCCGGAAGCTGGTCGGGCTCCTGTAGCGGGGTCCGGAGGCGGGCAAAGCCGCCGCCGGAGCCGACAATAAAACGTCGAAGCGGCCGGGGACCCGATGGGTCTCCGGCCGCTTCGTTCGTCGAAAAAGGCGGTCAGCGGACGTCCAGCGCGGCGAACCGCTTCCGGGAACGGACCAGCGCCAGCGCCGAGGCGAGAACGTAGAACGCCGCGCAGACGGCCAGCGCGACCAGCTTGGCGCCCAGATGCGCCGGGTCCGGCGTGTCCAGCACGTCCCGCCAGAAGGGAAGCGCATAGCTCAGCGCGACGTCGGCGGTGATCAGCCCGAACAGCGCGATCCCGCTGAGGAGAAAGGGAACGCCGATCCGGTCCGGGTGCCGGTAATAGGCCGGGAAGAAGATCAGGTGGAACACGCCGAAGCAGACGAGCCCCTCGCCGAGCAGGAACAGGTTGGCGTCCATGCCCGCGGCGTTGGGTGCCTTCAGCAGAAGACCGCGGAGCGCGATCATCCCGCCGGCCAGCAGCAGCGACGCGGCCTCGATCAGGCCCGCCAGCAGAAAACGCCCGGTCACGGCGTCGGCCCGGGCCACGGGCAGCGTCAGCGTAAAGAGAACGTCTCCGTTCTCCCGTCCGCCCAGCGAAATGAAGTAGAGTCCCAGCGTCACGTAAAAGAACGAGACGGCGTAGGGGTAGTTGGGGATCAGGATCAGGGCCGACAGTCCGAGCATCAGAAAGACGACGGGGTGCAGGGCCAGCGCCAGCTCCTTTTTCAGCAGTTTGACGAGCATGGGGCTTCCTCCTTTTCCAGATGCACGAAGATCTCGTCCAGTGTCGGCGCGCGCGTGGGAAGCGGGAGAGCGGCAGCGTCTTCGGCGCGCACCAGCGCGGCGAGACCGGTCCGGGTCCGCCTCGGCCCGATCAGCAGGGGAGAGGCCGCGGCCGGATCGCTTTTTTCGTATTCGGCCAGCCGATAGGCGGCGAGAAGCTCCGAAAGCGAACAGTCGGCCCGCAGGTGCCCGTCGGTCAGCAGCAGGATCCGGTCCGCCGTCTTGTCCAGATCCGAGGTGATATGGGTGGAGAACAGGATCGTCGCGCCCTGATCCCGAAGGTCCAGGAAGAGCTCGAGCAGATCCTCCCGCGAAACCGGGTCGAGGCCGCTGGTCGGTTCGTCCAGGATCAGAAGGTCGGCCCCGTGAGACAGGGCCAACGCCAGCTGGTATTTGATCTTCATGCCGTTGGAGAGCTGCTCGGCGGTCTTGCCCGCGTCCAGCCCGAACCGGTCCATACAGCGGCGGCAGACGGCGTCGTCCCAGCTGTCGTAAAACGACCGGACCACGTTCGTGACGGCGGAGAGCTTTTTCCGGCGATAGAACGACAGGCCGGCGGAGACGAAGCCGACGCGCTGCTTGATCTCCCGCTCGTGCGTGCGGAGGCTCTGTCCGCGAAAGCAGATCTCGCCGCCGTCCGGCCGCAGCAGGCCCAGAAGCAGGTGGAGCGTGGTGGTCTTGCCCGCGCCGTTGCGGCCGAGGAAGCCGGTGATCCGGCCCTCCTCCAGTGTGAAGCCGACGCGGTCCAGCCGGAACGCGGGATAGGTCTTGACCAGGTCCCTCACCGCGAGGATCGGGGTCATCGGTCCGCCTCCTTCCGGCGGCCCAGGGCCCGGGCGGCCTCCCAGAAGAAGTCCGCGCGGACCAGCGCCAGGCCGCGCTCGGCGTCTCCCAGCACCATCAGATCGTCCCCGGGCCGGATGCCGAAGGCGCGCCGCGCCTTGACGGGGATGACGATCTGGCCCTTGTCGCCCACGGTGACGGCGCCGAAGATGAACTTCCCACGGGGCGGCAGCCCGCCGTCGGCCGAGGGGACAGCGTGCAGCAGGTCGTCCGCGGAGACGTCGTACAGCTCGGCCAGCCGGTCGAGATTCAGTGCGTCCGGCACGCTGTCGCCGTTTTCCCACTTGGCGACGGTCTGGCGGGACACGCCGATCCGCTCCGCCGCGGCCTCCTGCGAGAGCCCCGCCCGTTTCCGGAGAAGCGCAAGATTCTCAGAAAGCATACTTTTCCCACCTTTCGGAAAATAGTATAGCAAAAGCCCCGGAAAAACACAAGCGAGGAACGTAAGCTTTTCCGGGGCTTTTTTGTTAAGGATCGTGGCGTTTTTCCGAAAGACGGGGGTCAGACCTCGGCGCCGGGGCCGGTCAGCAGAAGGCACGAGAACCTCTTCTCGCCGGTCTCCGAAGTCCCGGCGGCCAGGATCTCGCCGCCCTGCCGGGCCACGGAGACGGTCAGAGGCTCGCCGGCCAGGACCTCGCGGTGGTATTCGATCATAAAGCCGCGGATGGGCTCGTCCGGCCGGGGAGACGCCGCGTCCAGCACGAAATTGGCGTATTTTGCGTTGTTCACGTGGCCGTTGACGTCGATCTGGGAATAGCCCGGCGTCAGGGTCAGGCTGCCGTCCGGCTCGAAGACGGGGATATGCCGGAAGGGGCCGGGAAAGCAGCGCCGCGCGGCGGCGGACGCGCCGTCGGGGCAAGGGTCTCGGACCGGCATGATCTTCCGAAGGACCGGGTGCATCAGCACCCATTCGGACGAGCCGAGGATCGCCTCGTCCCCGGTCTCGTCCAGCACGGCGTAATCACGCTGGAAGATGACCCGGCCGGGCCCCACGGGCCACGTCCGGACGGTGACGGCGGACTCGGGCGTCACGTCCTTTTTCACCTGATAGCGGATGCGGACGGCGATCCAGACCAGCTCGCGGGTCAGCAGGTCTCCGCGGCCCAGACCGAGAAGCGCGGCGTGCTTGCCGGCTGCGTCCTGGAAAAGCTCCAGCACCGAGGTGGGCAGGATGCGGTCGTAGCGGTCGAAATCCGAGGGGCGAAGCTCATAGCGCCGCTCGAAAGACCCCTGAAGGGTGGCGGGGAGTTCGTTCATCGTTTCTGGGGCTCCTTTCTGTCGGAAACTTCAAAGGCGGCGAAGCCGAAGGGCGGGATGTCGCGGTCCAGCCGGACGGCGCGTCCCTCCAGCCGTCCGCCGCAGTTCAAGAACCGGACGGAGCCGTAGGCGCGGTCCAGCGTGATCACCGGGTCCAGCACGGCGTCCGGGAACACGTTCCACAGACCGACGGTCAGCGCGCCGCCGTCTTCGCTGCGGGCGGCCCGCAGGTAGAGCGCGGGGTTCCCGGCACAGACGGCCGGTAGCGGCCCGCGGGCGAGCCACGCCAGCTGGTCCAGCAGGAGCCGCTGGAAGCAATAGCTCTTCCACAGGCGCTCGTTCGTCAGCGCCTTTTCCGCGTCGAAGGCCAGCACGGTCACCCGGCGGCCGTCGGCGCTCTCATAGCGATAGGCCAGCGGCGCGGGATCCGCTCCGGCGTACCGGGCCAGGACCTCGGCGCCGGGGGCGGGTCGGAC
>JAEERN010000145.1 GCA_016285815.1 Clostridiales bacterium | reverse complement strand
CGGACGGCGACGCCCAACAGAGCCGCCGCCACGGCCGCCGCCGCCGCGGCGAGGGCGACCTCTGCGGCGGTCAAAAGGAAAACGCGCTTCGGATCAGCGCGAACAGCTCGCTGAGCTCGCGGACCAGCGAGACCAGCACCACCGCCAGTCCGGCCAGCGTGACCAGAAAGGCCGCGTCCTCCCGCCCGCTTTTGGTGAGGATCAGATTGACCAGCGACACCATCAGCCCGATCCCCGCGATCCTGAAAATGAGATCCGTATCCATACCATCCGCTCCGCCGGCGGCCCGTCTCGCGCAGGCCGCGTTTTCCCGTTCGCTCTATTCTTATGACGTGCCTGTCCGGCGCATGACGCACGCCGGAAAAGAAGCTTCCTTCCGCTCTTGACAAGCCCCCGTCCATCGTTTATAATCAATCTGGAGCGGCGTCGATCCGACCCGGTCCAATTCATTGGGAGGATTCATCTCTATGGACAAACAGAAACTCTATTCCATCGGTAACGCCCATCTGGATCCCGTCTGGCAGTGGCGCTTCCCCGAGGGTCTCGCACTGGTCAAGTCCACCTTCAAGGCGGCGCTGGACCGGATGGACGAGTATCCGGACTACGTCTTCACGTCGGCCTGCGCCAGCTATTACAAGTGGGTGGCCTGCACCGAGCCCGAGCTGTTCGAGCGGATCAAGGAAAAGGTCCGCGAGGGGCGCTGGTGTATCACCGGCGGCATGTGGGTCCAGCCGGACTGCAACATCCCCTCCGGCGAATCCTTCTCCCGCCACCTGCTCTATTCCCAGCGCTTTTTCAAGGAAAATTTCGGTTTTATCCCCAAGACCGGCTATAACGTGGACTCCTTCGGCCACAACGGCATGCTGCCCCAGCTTTTGATCAAGAGCGGCATCGAGAACTACGTCTACCACCGTCCCGATCCGGAACGGGAAAAGCCCGGCATGACCAAAGAGGCGCTCCACATCTGGGAGAGCCCGGACGGCAGCCGCGTGCTCAGCTTCCACATCCCCTTCGGCTACGGCGGCGACATCGAGGAGAAAAAGATCGAGTTCCTCTCGACGCAGTACCAATACCCCGTCATGTTCTTCTACGGCGTCGGCAACCACGGCGGCGGCCCCACGGTCCGCATGCTGGACCGTCTGGAAGAGCTTCGCAAAGAGGATCCCGAGGCGTACCTCTACTCCGGCACCGACCAGTACTTCGACGCGGTCCGCGACAGCGTCGATCTCGGCTCGCTGGACGTGATCAGCGAGGACCTCCAGCACCACGCCAGCGGCTGCTACAGCGCCAACTCCCGCATCAAGTTCCTGAACCGCCGCGCGGAAGAGAGCCTGATCCGCGGCGAGAAGACCGACGTTCTGGCCATGGCCCTGACCGGCGGCGTCTCGCAGCACGACCGCATCACGCGGGCGTGGGAGCGGGTCATGTTCAACCAGTTCCACGACGTTCTGGCCGGCTGCTCCATCAAGCCCGCCTATGAGGACGCCTACGACGGCATGCGCGCCGCCGCGCTGGTGGGCACCGAGGCCACCGTCACCGCTGCCGAGCGCATCTCGTGGCGCGTCAACACCACCAAGTTCTTCGACGGCGGCCCCAGCGAGATGCGCGACCGCCTCTGGCTGCGCGAGGGCGAGGGCTGTCCCATCGTGGTGTTCAACCCCCACTCCTTCCCCGTCAAGCTCAACGTGAGCTTCGGCGTCGGCTACGTCTCCGGCGTCGTCGACTCTTCGGACCGGGACGTTCCCTTCCAGATGGTCCGTGCCCCGTATACCGACGGCTGGTGCCATGAAAAGTGTCTCTTCGAGGCCGAGGTCCCCGCCTTTGGCTATTCCACCTATTACATCTTCAAGGAAGAGCAGAACCACAAGGCCCCCGAGGTGGAGAACGAATTCGTCACCACGGCCCAGTCCATCGAGAACAGCCTGGTCAAGCTGACCTTCGACCGCCACAGCGGCGTCATCACCAGCTTCCTCGACAAAGAGACCGGCCGCGAGCTGACCCGCGGCGGCTTCGCCCGCGGCGTCATCGTGGACGACGAGGTCGCCGACACCTGGTCTCACATGATCTTCACCTTCGACCGCGACGTGGGCGAATTCTCCGACGCCAGGCTGGAGGTCGTCGAGACCGGGCCGCTCCGCGCCACCATGAAGGTCATCTCGACCTATAACCGGTCCGTTCTGACCCAGTACTTCTCGCTGGCCCACGGCAGCAAACAGGTGAGCGTCCGCCTGAAGGTGAACTATCAGGAGCATTACCGGATGTTCAAGCTGTCCTTCCCCATGAACGAGGACGCGCCGCGCGTGATCTACTCCATGCCCTTCGGCTTCATCGAAAAGCCCTGCAACGGCCAGGAAGAGCCCTCTCAGAAGTGGGTGGACCTGTGCGGCCCGGACGGCTCCGGCGTCGCCATCGTCAACAACGGCCGCTACAGCTTCTGTGCCGCCGGCAGCGACCTGCGCATGGTGGCGGCCCGCGGCTGCGCCTTCCTCGACCACTACGGCCAGAAGGTCCGCGACAACGAGATCGAGTTCCTGGATCAGGGCGAGCTGGAGTTCAACTACGCCATCCTGCCCCACGGTCCCTCCCGCACCGAGGTCATCCGCGCGGCGGAGCTGATCAACATGCCCTGCGAGACCTACGAGGAGACGCACCACGCCGGGACCCTGCCGCCGGTCAACGGCCAGATGTCCGTCAGCGTGCCCAACGTGCTGGTCCAGGCCGTCAAGTTCGCCGAGAACGGGAACGGCTGGGTTCTCCGCGCCTTTGAGACCGAGGGCACGCCCACGGCGGCCGAGATCGATCTGCCCTTTGCCAAGAACAAGGTGACCGCCTCGTTCGGCCCGCAGGAGATCAAGACCTTCTTCGTGCCCTTCGACGGCGGCGCGCCAAAAGAGGTGCTGATCACCGAGCTCGACGCATGATCCTCTACGTCGTTCGCCATGGCGATCCGGATTACGCCGTCGATTCTCTGACCCCGCTGGGCCGACGCCAGGCCGAGGCCGTGGGCCGCAGGCTTGCCGCGGCCCGGGTGGACCGGGTGTTCTCCTCGCCCCTGGGCCGGGCCCGGGCCACGGCCCAGCCCCTCTGCGAGCTGCTGCACCGGGAGCCCGCGATCCTGGACTGGGTCGCCGAGGACCATGCCTGGAAGGACATCGCCGTCCCGGTCGGCGCCGGGCGGGACGACTTCGTCTACAACGCCTTTCCGGGAAGGACCTTCAAGACCGATGCGCTGCTGAACGCCTCGCCCGAGGTCTTCGAGGCGGATCCCGCCGCCCACGGAGCCCATGTGACCCGGGGCCTGGCACGGGTCGGCGCCGGGTCGGACCGGCTTTTGGCCGAGCTGGGCTATGAGCGGATCTCCCGGGCCGTTTATCGGGCGGCCCCGGGATCGGACGAGCGGATCGCTGTCTTCTGCCACGAGGGAGCCGGGATGCTCTGGATGTCCTGGCTTCTGGGGCTTTCGCCCCACCTGTTTTGGTCCGGCTTCTCCTTCACCCACTCGGCGGTGAGCATCTTCCAATTCCCGGTCTCGGGCGAGGACTGTGCCCGCTGTCTGGCCCTGTGCGACACCTCACATCTCTATGCCGAGGGGCTCCCCCTCCGGCACCACAACCGGATCTGGTACTGATCCCATCGCCTTCCGCACCGTAAAAAAGCCCGAAGCGGCAGCCGCCGCTTCGGGCTTTTTCTTTTTCGCCGTGCTTGGAGAACCCCGTCTCAATCGACGTATTTCACCATGTCGCTGGTACGGTACGGAAAGCGCAGCGCGCTCCCGTCGCCCAGATCGACCCACAGAACGGGCAGGATCTGTTCGTTCCCGTCCGCGTCCCGCTGCCCGTGCGGCTCTTCGAGAAAGACCTCCAGCCCCGCAGGGAGGCCGACGGCCTCAAGGTCCTCGTCCGGCGCTTCGCCGTCCGCCGTCCGGGTGCGGCCGATCGAACGGAGAGCGGACCGCTCGGCGTCGCCGAAGGGGAAGGTCTCCTCCTCCCGTTGGGCGCCGCAGAGGACGTACCGGTCCCCGCCGTAGAACAGCGTCAGATCCGGCTGGATCTGACGGGGATCCGTCCCGGCGTACCACCCGCTCTGGAAATAGACCCGGAGCCCCGACCGGAGGCCAAAGGCCTCGAGGTCCTCGTCCGGCCAGCCCTGCGCGGCCTTGGTCCGGCCCAGCTCTTCAAGACCGGCCCGGACCCCCTCCCCGAAGGGACGGGTGTATTCCTCCAGCATCGTGTCGTAGAGCCAATAGCTTCGCCCCTGGTAAAACACGACGACGGCCGGCGGGAACTCGAAGATCCCGTCGCCGAAGCCGGTCTGCCCCGGCACCGTGCTCCCGCAGCTCTCCGGCGTTTTCACCGCGCCCTCGTCGCTGAAGGCCAGCAGAACGCCGTTCCCGTCCCCCAGCTCGACCCAGAGCGCGCCATGGTCCCCGGTCGGATCGCGCGCCGGTCCGGCGGATCCGTCCGACGCGGCCGGGTCCGCTTCCGCTGTGCCGGTGCCTGCGCCGCTCGCCGCGGCGGTGGTCCGCTCTTCCGCCGGCCCGCCGCAGGCGGCCGACAGCACGGTCAGGAGAATCGTCAGGATCGCCGCGGCGATCCCCGTTCGAGGTCTTCTCATCGGGATCCCTCCTTGCAAAACGGTGCGCCGCCCATCCTCTGCGCGGGCCCGCTTGCCGATATTACCGCGCAGGCGGCGGAAAAGGACCACCCGCGCGGTGGAGCTTCACGTGAAAAAGGCGCGGTCTGTCTTTCCCGGCGGGAAAGACAGACCGCGCCGACCGAAGATCACATTTTTTCAGCGCAGACGCGCGCCGCACTCTTCGCCCAGCGCGCGGACGATGGCCGCGAATCGCTCGTCGGCCTGTTCGTCGGTGACGGTGCCGTTGTCGTCGGCAAAGACGATGGAGAAGGCCACGCTCTTCTCGCCCGGGGCGATGGGGATCCCGCGGTAGACGTCGAACAGGTCCACCTCGCGGCAGAGCTTGCCGCCGGCGCGGCGGATACAGGCGGACAGCGCGCCCACCGTGACGCTTTCGCGGCAGATGACGGCGATGTCCCGGTACAGCGCCGGATACTTGGAGATGGGCCGGTAGACCGCCGTGCCTCGCTCCAGCCTGAGCATGGCGCCGACGTCCAGATCCGCGGCATAGACCCGGGACTGGAAGCCGAACTGCTCCGAAACGGCGCCGGAAATCTCGCCGACGACGCCCAGCGTCACGCCGTTGACCGAAACGACCGCCGTGCGGCCCGGGTGGAAGGCGGGATCGTCGCGCAGAGCCGCGTATTCGCCCGCCGCGCCGAACTGCGCGGTGAAGATGGCGTCCAGCACGCCCTTGAGCGAGTAAAAGTCCGCCTTTTCACCGTATTCGGCCAGCATGAAGCGATAGCTCTCCGTGGGGATGGCGGCGGCGTCCACCGCGCCGTCCGGGGTCAGCGCCGGCGAGAAGACCTTGGCGATCTCGAACAGCCGCGCGGCCTTGACCTTGACCTTCTGGTTGGAGGCAACGGCGTTCAGCAGCGACGGCAGGGCCGTGGTGCGCATGACCGACTCGTCCCCGCCCAGCGGGTTGAGAATGGAGAGGGATTTGCGCAGGGGGCTGTCGGCAGGCATCAGGATCTTGTCGTAGGTCTTGGGCGAGAAGAAGGTGAAGGTCAGGATCTCGTCGAAGCCGAAGCCGGCCGCCGCGTCGGAGAGCGCCTCGCGGAGCTGCTGCTCCGGCGTGCGGACCACGGGCTTGGCGTCCCCGGCGAAGGTGGTGGTGGGGATGTTGTCATAACCGTAGAACCGGGCGACCTCTTCCGCCAGATCGGCGGTGCAGGCCACGTCGTCCCGCCAGTACGGGATCGCGAGCGACCCGTCGGCCTGCTTTTCCAGACCGACCCGGGCGAAATAGCCGTCCATCTCCCGGTCCGGGATTCCCGTGCCCAGCAGCACGTTGATCCGGCCGTAGTCCGGCTTGATGGTGCGGACCGGGCGCGGGTCGGGATAGACGTCGATCTTCCCGCCGACGACCTTGCCCGCGCCGAGCTGTTCGACCAGCTCGCAGGCGCGGTCCAGCGCCGCGGCGCAGTTCTCGGGCGGCAGGTATTTCTCGAAGAGCGAGGACGAATCGGTCCGCATGCCCAGCGCCTTGGAGGTCAGACGGATGCTGGCCCCGTCGAAGCAGGCGGACTCGAAGACGACGGTCCGGGTGGAATCCGTGATCTCGCTGTTCTCGCCGCCCATGACGCCGGCCACGGCCACGGGCTTGTCCGCGTCCGCGATGACCAGCATAGAGCTGTTCAGCTCCCGCGGCTTGCCGTCCAGCGTGTTCATGGTCTCACCGTCGGCGGCGCGCCGGACGCAGATCCGGCTGCCGGAGAGACAGGCGTGATCGAAGGCGTGCATGGGCTGGCCGTACTCCAGCATGACGTAGTTGGTGATGTCCACGATGTTGTTGATGGCGCGGATCCCCTGGGCCCAGAGGCGCATGCGCAGCCATTCGGGCGACGGCTCGATGCGGACGTCCGTCACCGTCCTGGCCATATAGCGCTTGCACAGGTCCGGAGCCTCGATGGAGACGTCGGAGAGGAATTCCGACACGTCTCCCTCCCCCGCCGGGGCCACGGGCTCGGCGGCGTTCAGCGGCCGGTCGAAGGTGGCCGCCGCCTCGCGGGCCAGCCCCAGGATCGAACAGCAGTCCGGCCGGTTGGGCGTGATCTCGAACTCGATGGCGCTGTCGTCCATGCCCAGCAGCTTGGTCACGTCCTCGCCCGGTTCGCCCTTGGGCAGGATCAGGATCCCGTCCTCCGCGCCGTAGGGGCACTCGTGCCTGGTCAGGCCCAGCTCGGCGAAGGAGCAGAACATCCCCTGACTCAGCGCGCCGCGCAGCTTGCCGGATTTGATCTTGACGCCGCCGGCCAGGCGCGCGCCGTCCAGCGCCACGGGCACCAGCGCGCCGGGAAAGACGTTGGTGGCGGCGGTGACGATCTGAAGCTCTTCCGAGCCGACGTCCACGCGGCAGATCGACAGCTTGTCCGCGTCGGGGTGCTTTTCAACGGACAGGATGCGCCCGACCGCGACGGACGAGATCTCTTCGTCCAGTTTTTCCAGCGTTTCGACCTTGGATCCGGACATGGTGAGCCGGTGCATCAGCGTTTTGACGTCCACGTCCCGAAGGTCGACCAGCTCGTTCAGCCATTTGAGTGAAAGTCTCATGATTGGTTCCCTGCCTTCCCGGATCAATAGAATTGGTGGAGAAAGCGCGTGTCGTTTTCAAACAGCAGGCGCATATCGTCGATCTTGTACTTCAAAAGGGCCAGCCGCTCCTGTCCGATGCCGAAGGCATAGCCGGAATAGATCTCCGGATCGATGCCCGCCATGCGAAGCACGTTGGGGTGCACCACGCCGGCGCCCAGGATCTCGATCCAGCCCTCTCCCTTGCACAGCCGGCATCCGGCGCCGCCGCAGGCGAAGCACGAGACGTCCATCTCGGCGCTGGGCTCGGTGAACGGGAAGTGGTGCGGACGGAAGCGGACCCGGGTCTCGGGGCCGAAGAACATCTGCGAGAACTGGGTCAGGGCGCCCTTCAGATCCGACAGACCGATGTTGCGGTCCACGATCAGCCCTTCGATCTGGTGGAAGAAGGGCGAATGGGTGGCGTCCACGTCGTCGCTGCGATAGACCGCGCCGGGGCAGATCATGCGCAGCGGGGGCTTGTGGTTCTCCATGAAGCGCGCCTGGACAGAAGAAGTCTGGGTGCGCAGCAGCATGTTATCGGAGAAATAGAACGTGTCCTGCACGTCCCGGGCCGGATGGTTGGCCGGGGTATTCAGCGCGTCGAAGTTGTAATAGCCGAACTCGACCTCCGGCCCCTCGGCGACGGAAAAGCCCATGGACGTGAAGATGTCCTCGATCTCACGGCGCACCAGCGTCAGCGGGTGACGCGAGCCGATGCGGCAGGGGGTCCCGGGGACCGTGACGTCGATGGTCTCCCCCGCCAGACGCCGCTCTTCCTCTTTTTTCTTCATCCGGGCGGCCGCCTCGGCCAGCTTGGCCTCGATCTTGGCCCGGACCTCGTTGGCCCGGGCGCCGATGACGGGCCGCTCTTCCGGGCTCAGCGAGCCCATCCCGCGCAGGATCGACGTCAGCTCGCCCTTTTTGCCCGTATAGGCGACGCGCAGCTCCTCCAGCCGCTGGGGCTGATCGGCCTGGTCCAGCTCTCGTATGGCCCGGCCGAGGATCTCGTCCAGTTTCTCTTTCATCTCCGATACACCCTTTCGTTTGGCATGTAAAAAGTCCGCGCCCCGAATCGCATCAAGGCCGGACTTGACCGGTATACCACCTTGCGCCGCGCGGCCGCGGCACGGTTGTTGACAAGGGCCGACACCCCGCGGCGCGATAACGGGGCCGACCCGTCCGCTCCCTACCGGCCCGAAGGCGTTCAGGAGGGAAACTCCGGAGGGAAAGCACGTCTCTCGAAAGGAAACGGCCCGCTTTCAGCTCTTGGGCGGGACCTCTCTTGTTTTTCCCGTGTTCCGAGGGACGCACGCCGCGCGGTCCGCGCGCTCCATCACAGTTTTTATTATCTTACCACAAGCGGCCGGGAATTGCAAGCGTTTTTTTGCACAAAAGGATTGTTTACACAGGCCCCGGAAAATGATATAATGAGACACGAAAGCCAACGCTGTCACCGCATCTTCTCAAAGGGAGGTTTTTTCGATGAAAGACGGGATCGTTTCCGCTGCGGCCGGTTCGCCGCGTGTTTCGCTGGGGGATCCCCGCGCCAACGCCGCCGAGATCGTGCGGCTGATCCGGGCCGCCGCCGACGGCGGCGCGGCCGTTCTGGTGCTGCCGGAGCTCTGCCTGACGGGCAGTACCTGCGGCGATCTGTTCTTCCAGTCCGCGCTGATCCGCGGCGCGGAAGAGGCGCTGGGCCGGATCCTGGACGAGACCCGAGACTGTCCCGTCTTGACCTTCGTCGGCCTGCCCGCAACGGCGGGCGGATCGCTGTGCGACTGCGCCGCCGTCCTCTGCGGCGGCAGGCTGCTGGGCGTCGTGCCGCGGACGGACTTCTCCGACCTTGCCGCGCGGACCGCGTTCCGCGCGTTTTCGCCCGCCCCCTCCGGCGTTTCCGAGATCTCGCTGGCCGGAAGCGTCGTCCCCTTCGGGGCGGACCTGCTCTTCTCCTGCCGTTCGGTCCCAGGCCTGGTGGCGGCCGCCGGGTTCGGCGGGGACCTCTGGGCCCCCGTCTCTCCGCTGGAGCGCCGTGCGCTGGCCGGGGCCACGGTGCTGGCGGGACTTTCCGCCTCGCCCGAGCTGGTCGCCCGTTCCCGGGCCAGGCGTAACGCCGCCCTCAGTCTGAGCGCCCGACTGGTCTGCGGCTGTGTCGTCGCCGAGGCCGCCTCCGGCGCGGGGGACGGAGAATCCTCCACCGACGCCGTCTTCTCCGGCCAGCTTCTGATCTGTGACCGGGGCGAGACGGCCGCCGAGAACCCGCCCTTCGGCGGGAAGGACCTGATCTTCTCCGAGATCGACGTTTCGCATCTGCTCTTTGACCGCCGCCGCTCTCAGGCCTTTGCCGGCGGAGACCCCGCCTGCCGGACCGTCGAGTTCTCTCTTCCCTGCCGCACGTCCCGTCTGACGCGCGGCGTCGCTCCCCTGCCCTTCGTCCCCGCCGACCCGGACGAGCGCGCCCGGCGCTGCGCCGAGGTGCTGGAGATCCAGACCCACGCGCTGGCCCGGCGGCTCGGCCCGCGCTTCGGCGCGGTGGTCGCCGTCTCCGGCGGGCTGGATTCCACGCTGGCGCTGCTGGTCACCGCCCGCGCCTTCGACCTGCTGGGCCGCCCGCGCAGCGAGATCCTGACCGTGACCATGCCCTGCTTCGGCACCACGGCGCGGACCCGCGGGAACGCCGAGATCCTGTGCGAGGCGCTGGGCACCTCGTTCCGGGTCGTGGACATCGCCGAGGCCGTCGCGGCCCACTTCCGGGACATCGGCCACGACCCCGCCGACCGCAGCGTGACCTATGAGAACGCCCAGGCCCGCGAGCGGACTCAGATCGCCATGGATCTGGCCAACAGCCGGAACGCCATGGTCGTCGGCACCGGCGACCTGTCCGAGCTGGCGCTGGGCTGGGCCACCTACAACGGGGACCACATGTCCAACTACGCCGTCAACGGCGGCGTGCCCAAGACTCTGATCCGCGCCGTGGTCGCCCACTGTGCCGGCCGCGCCCGTGCGGACGGAGAGACTGCGCTGGCCGCCGTGCTGGAGGACATCCTGGCCACCCCCGTCTCGCCGGAGCTGCTGCCCGCGGAAAACGGCGAGATCGCCCAGAAGACCGAGGATCTGGTGGGCCCCTACGAGCTGCACGACTTTTTCCTGTACCGCATGGTGCGCTGGGGCGAAAGCCCGCGGAAGATCTACCGCATGGCGGTCAAGGCCTTTTCCGGACCGGAGCACCGGTTCGAGCCCGCCGTGGTCGCCCGGTGGCTGGCCGTTTTCACCCGGCGCTTTTTCTCCCAGCAGTTCAAACGCTCGTGCATGCCGGACGGGCCGAAGATCGGCTCGGTGGGCCTTTCGCCCCGGGGCGACTGGCAGATGCCGAGCGACGCCTGCGCCGCCCTCTGGACGGCCGAGGCCGAGGCCCTGCTGTCCGACTGATCTCCCTGCCGACCCCTGTCAAGCGTAAAATACAAGGCCGCCGTCCCCCGCCGGGGGGACAGCGGCCTTTTCGCCGTCATTCTGACGCGTTCCGGCTTCAGCGGACCGTGTTGATCAGATCGCCGATGCCGTCCACGCGCACGCGGACCGTGTCGCCGCGCTGCATGGGACCCACGTTCACCGGCGTCCCCGTGGAGACCACGTCCCCCGGCAGCAGAGTCATGCACTCGGTGATGAACTCCATCAGGAACGGAACGTCCCACATCAGATTGTCCGTGGTGGAATCCTGCTTCAGCTCGTCGTTGAGCCAGGTGCGGATCCTCGCGCCGGAGGACGGATCGAAGTCCGTCTCGACCGCAGGGCCCACGGGGCAGAAGGTGTCGAAGCCCTTGCCGCGGGTCCACTGAGCATCCTTTTTCTGGATGTCGCGGGCCGTCACGTCGTTGACGCAGGTATAGCCCAGGATGTACTCCGCCGCGTCCTCGGCGCGGACCTTGTGCGCGGTCTTTTTGATCACGAAGCCGAACTCGCCCTCGAAATCCACCCGCTGGGAGCAGGACGGGTATTCCACCTCGCCGAAGGGGTCGTTGAGGCTGGTAGCCGGCTTGATGAAGATCGTCGGCGTTTCGGGCACCGGCTCGCCGAACTCGACGGCGTGGTCGTAATAGTTCTTGCCGATGCAGACGATCTTGGTGGGGTCGCAGGGCGCCAGCAGCGCCGCCGGATCGTAGGGAACGGTCTCTCCCGAGGGCACGACGCTCTCGTACGGCGTCCCCTCGATCAGCAGGACGGTCTCTCCGGCCAGCACGCCCCAGCGCGCCAGGCCCTCGTGGCGGATCTTGACAAGGATCATGGTTTACCTCCCGTTATGGATCAGCATTTCGCCGATGGAACGCAGTTCATCCGCGCCGAGCCCCGTCTCGGCCGAACAGAGCAGGACGGTGCCGAAGACCTCGGCAAAACGCCGCTCTGCGGCCGTGCGCTCGGCGCTCTTGAGCTTTTCGCACTTGTTGGCCGCCGCGACGTACGGGATCCGGTGCGACCGGAAATAGTCGGCCATGACCCGGTCGCTGTCCTGGACGGGGATCCGCCCGTCCAGCACGATGACGCCCATGGCCGGCAGCTTCCGATTGCCCACCACGGCCAGGAACGAGTCGATGAGCCGGGCCCAGCGCTCGCGTTCGTCGTGCGGGCGGCGGGCATAGCCGTACCCCGGCAGGTCGCAGAGCATCAGGCTCCCGTCCACGCAGAACAGGTTGACGTTGGTGGTCTTGCCCGGAGACGAGCCTACCCGCGCCAGCCCCTTGCGGCCGGTCAGCAGGTTGATCAGCGACGACTTGCCGACGTTGGACCGCCCGGCGAACACCAGCGACGGAAGCTCGGGGAGCTCCAGATCGGCAAGCCGCGCGGCGGTGGTCAGAAATTCGGCGTTTTGATAGTTCATGATTTCAGATTCTTTCGGATGCCCATGCTGGCAGGAAGCTCGGCCTCGGGCTCGGCGGCCGGCGCGGCGACCGCGCGGTAGGGCTCTTTGACCTCGATCACCGGCTCCAGCGCGGCGGCGATGACCTCGTCCAGCGTCCGGACCGGGATGAAGCGCACCTGCTGCCGGACCACGGGATCCACCTCGTAAAGGTCCGGCTCGTTGTCCGCCGGGATGATGACGCGGGTGATCCCCGCCTTATAGGCCGCCATGGACTTTTCCTTCAGGCCGCCGATGGGCAGGACCCGTCCGCGCAGCGTGATCTCGCCGGTCATGGCCAGATCCCCGTAGACCGCGCGCCCGGTCAGGGCCGACACGATGGCCGTGGCCACGGTGATGCCGGCCGACGGGCCGTCCTTGGGGATGGCACCCTCTGGGAAATGGACGTGGATGTCGTTGGACTTGTAAAAATCTGGGTCGATCATCAGGCTTTCCGCCCGGCTGCGGATGAAGCTGATGGCCGTCCGGGCGGACTCCTTCATCACGTTGCCCAGATTGCCGGTCAGCTCGATGGCGCCGCTGCCGCGCAGGATGTTGACCTCCGCCTCCAGCAGCTCGCCGCCGACGCTGGTCCAGGCCAGTCCATTGACCGCGCCGACGCGGTTCTCCCGGACGGTCTCGTCGCGCTTGAACTTCCGCGGGCCGAACCACAGGGCGATCTTTTCCGCCGAAACCGTCACGGACTTGCGCTCCGGCTCCTCCGCCAGCTCCCGGGCCGCCTTGCGGCAGCAGGCGGCCAGCATGCGCTCCAGCGTCCGAACGCCCGCCTCGCGGGTGTAGCCGTCGATCAGCAGCCGGATCGTGTCGTCCGGGATGCGGAACACGCGCCCGTTCAGACCGTGGCGCCTGAGCTGCTTGGGGATCAGATGCCCGCGGGCGATGTGCAGCTTTTCCTCATCGGTATAGCTGGACAGCTCGATGACCTCCATGCGGTCCAGCAGCGCGGGCGGGATGCTGTGGGGCTCGTTGGCCGTGGTGATGAACATCACGTCCGACAGGTCGAAGGGGACCTCGATATAGTGGTCGCGGAAGGCGTGGTTCTGCTCGGCGTCCAAAACCTCCAGCAGCGCGCTGGACGGGTCGCCCTTATAGTCCGAGCCCAGCTTGTCGATCTCGTCCAGCAGCAGCACGGGATTGGCGCTTCCCGCCTGGCGGATGCCGGTCATGATGCGCCCCGGCATGGCGCCGATATAGGTCTTCCGGTGGCCGCGGATCTCCGCCTCGTCCCGGACGCCGCCCAGCGACACGCGGGCCAGCTTCCGGTCCATGGCCCGGGCGACGGACATGGCGACGCTGGTCTTGCCCACGCCCGGAGGGCCCACCAGACAGAGGATCTGGTTCTTAAGCTCCGGCGCCAGAGACCGGACAGCGATGTACTCCAGCACGCGGTCCTTGACCTTGTCCAGCCCGTAATGGTCGGCGTCCAGGATCTTTTTGGCCCGCTTCAGGTCCAGCCGGTCCTTGGTCTTTTTGTCCCACGGAAGCTCCAGCACCGTGTCCAGATAGGCGCGCAGCAGCGCCGACTCGGACATATTCTGCCCGTATTTTTTCAGGTTCTCGACGTCCTTCAGCAGCTTTTTCTTCGCATCGGGGTCGCGGATCAGCTTGTTGATCCGCGACTCATAGCCGTCTTCGGACTGGTCGTCCTCTTCGCCCAGCTCGTTGCGGATGGCCTTCAGCTGCTCGCGCAGGACGTAATCCTTCTGGTTGCGGTCCAGCTGTTCCTTGACCTTTTCCTGGATCTTGCTCTCGGCCTTGAGGATCTCCATCTCCTCGCTGAGCAGGGTGCAGATCTTGTTCAGCCGCTTGACGGGATCGAACTCTTCCAGGATCTTCTGCTTGTCGCCGAACTCCATCTGAGAGTTCTGGGCGATATAGTCGGCAAGATAGCCGGTCTTTTCCGACGAGATGACCTCGAGCACGGTCTCCATGCCCATATAGGGGTTCATCTCGGCGTACTCCTCATAGAGCTTCTTGGCGAAGCGGATCAGGGCGTCGTACCCCTCCTGTCGGTCCTCCTCCACGTGCTCGGACACCGTGGCCTCGATGTACGGGTCGTACCCCGTGAACCGGTCCGCGGTGCCGCGGGCGGTGCCCTCGACCAGGACGCGCAATCCCCCGCCGGGCAGCTTCAGCATCTGCTTGATCTTGGAGACGGTCCCGACGCGATACAGATCGTCCTCCCGGGGATCGTCGTCCCGCATATCCTTCTGGGTCAGCAGAAAGATGGTCTGGTCACGGTTCATGGCCGCCTCCAGCGCGCGCTTGGACTTTTCCCGCCCCACGTCGAAGTGGAGCAGCATATGAGGAAACACCGTCACACCGCGAAGCGCTACCAGCGGCATGGCGACGGAGGCTTTGAAGATCGGTCCGCTCATCGTGATTCATTCCACCTTTCGCAAGGGTATGGTCTTATTATATCCCAGTCAGCCGGATTTAGCAAGGTCGTTTTGAAAACGCTTTTTGAACAAAAAGCCCCTTCGAAGGAGATCGCCTCTCCCCCGAAGGAGCTTCCGGCCGTTGGGATGGCCCGGCTCAGCGGGCGGCCCGCCGCGCCTTGGCGGCGGTCAGCTGGGGCATGACGCGCTTGCCGGGGATACGCCCGATCACGGGCTCTTCCGTGCCCAGCACGCAGCCGCGGGTGATGCGGACCGACGTGATGCTCTCGTCGGACGGGATCTCGTACATGAGCTTCGTCATGACGCGCTCCGCCACCGAGCGAAGGCCGCGGGCGCCAATGTTCCGTGCCAGCGCGGCGTCGGCGATCTCGGACACCGCGTCGTCGTCGAAGGTCAGCTCGACGCCCTCCATGGCGAACAGACCGCAGTACTGCTTGATCAGAGCGTTCTTGGGCTGGGTCAGGATGGCGACCAGCTCGTCCCGCCCCAGCGGCCGCATGCCCACGATCAGCGGCATCCGGCCCACCAGCTCGGGAATCAGACCGTACTTGATGACGTCGTGGCTCTCGATCTGCTTCAGCAGGAAGCTGTCGTCGCGCTCCTTCTTCGACATGATGACCGAGTTGAAGCCCACCGATTTGTTGGAGATGCGCTTTTCGATGATGCGGTCGATGCCGTCGAAGGCGCCGCCGCAGATGAACAGGATGTTCTTCGTGTCGATCTGGATGAACTCCTGCTGGGGGTGCTTGCGCCCGCCCTGAGGCGGCACGTTGGCCACGGTCCCCTCCAGGATCTTCAGCAGCGCCTGCTGGACGCCCTCACCGCTGACGTCCCGGGTGATGGACTGGTTCTCGCTCTTGCGGGAGATCTTGTCGATCTCGTCGATGTAGATGATGCCGCGCTCCGCCTTGTCCACGTCCATGTTGGCGGCCTGGATCAGACGAAGCAGAATGTTCTCCACGTCCTCGCCCACATAGCCCGCCTCGGTGAGGGTCGTGGCGTCGGCGATGGCGAAGGGCACCTGCATCAGACGGGCCAGCGTCTGGGCCAGATAGGTCTTGCCGCAGCCGGTGGGACCCATCAGCAGGATGTTGCTCTTCTGCAGCTCGACGTCCGACCCCTGCGAGTAGAACACACGCAGATAGTGGTTATAGGTGGCGACGGCCAGAGCGATCTTTGCCTCGTCCTGTCCGATGACGTATTCGTCCAGTGCGGCCTTGATCTCCATGGGCTTTGGCAGGGCCTCGATGGGAGGCGCGCTGACGGCCTTCTGCCGGCCAAGCGACTCTTCCTCCGCGATGACCTCGCTGCACACGCGGACGCACTCTTCACAGATGTACGCTCCGTCGCCGCTGATCAGTCTTCCGGCGCGCGAACGCGGCTTTCCGCAGAACGAGCATTTGATCCGTTCGCCGGTGTTGTCGTTTGCCATTGCGTTGATACCGTTCCTTTCCGGATGCGGCGCACCTTACCGGTGCTCGATGACCTTGTCGATGATGCCGTATTCCGCGGCCTCCGCGGCGGTCATGAAGTTGTCGCGCTCCGTGTCGATCTGGATCTGCTCCAGAGGCTTTCCGGTCCGCTCGGCCAGGATCCGGTTCAGGTTGTCCTTGATCTGAAGGATCCGCGCCGCGTGGATCTTGATGTCCGTGGCCTGCCCCTGGAAGCCGCCCAGCGGCTGGTGGATCATGATCTCGCTGTTGGGCAGCGCGAACCGCTTTCCCCTGGCGCCGGCGGCCAGCAGGAACGCGCCCATGCTGGCGGCCATTCCCACGCAGATGGTGGAGACGTCCGGCTTGATGTAGTTCATGGTGTCGAAGATCGCCATGCCCGAGGTGATCGAGCCGCCGGGGCTGTTGATGTAGAGCGAGATGTCCTTGTCGCTGTCCTCCGCCTCAAGGTGGAGAAGCTGGGCGACCACGAGGCTCGCCGTCACGTCGTTGACTTCGTCGTTGAGAAAGACGATGCGGTCCTTGAGCAGACGGGAAAAGATGTCGTAGCTCCGTTCGCCGCGGTTGGTCTGTTCGATGACATACGGGACCAAACTCATTTGCTTTGCCTCCTTTGGGTCAGATGGTTCTCTCCGCCGCGCCGCACAGGCGGCACGGCCGGCCGGCGATCACTCGCCGGCCTTCTCTTCGGCCGCCTCTTCGGCGGCGGGAGACGCGTCCGCCGGCTCGTCGTCCGGGACGGGGTCGGTCTTGACGGCGTGCTCCTTGATGACGTTCAGGGCCTTCTCCTTGGCCAGATCCTCGCGGACCGCCTCGGCCGGCATATACTCGCGGGCCTGGGCAGCGTCGACGCCGCCGTTCTCGGCGATCTTGGCGTATTCGGCCTCGACCTCTTCGTCGGTGACCTCGACGCCCTCAGCCTTGGCGACGGCCGCCAGCGCCAGCGAGGTCTTGACCATGCGCTGAGCGCGGTCGGAGAAGTTCGCGCGGAACTGTTCCATGGTGGACCCGGTCATCTTCAGATAGGTCTCGACCGTGGCGCCCTGCGCGCGGAAGCGATAGTCGAAGTCTTCGACCAGGCGGTCGATCTGCTGCTCGACCATGCACTGGGGGATCTCGACCTCGGTCACGTCCAGAAGCGCGTCCACCAGCCGGTTCTCGAACTCGGCGTTGGCGTTGTTTTCCTTGGCCTTTTCCAGTTTGCCCCTGATGTCGGCCTTCAATTCGTCGAGCGTCTCGAATTCCGAGACGTCCTTGGCGAACTCGTCGTCCAGCTCGGGCAGGATCTCTTCCCTGACCTCGTGGACGAGGCACTTGAAGACGGCTTCCTTGCCGGCCAGATCCTTGGCGCCGTAATCCTCGGGGAACTTGACGGTCACGTCGCGGCTCTCGCCGGCGGCGGCGCCGACCAGCTGGTCCTCAAAGCCCGGGATGAACTGGCCGGAGCCCAGCTTCAGCTCGTGGTTCTCGCCCTTTCCGCCCTCGAAGGCGGCGCCGTCCACGAAGCCCTCGAAGTCCAGCAGAACGGTGTCGCCGTTCTGAGCGGGACGGTCGACGGCCTCCTTCTGCATCTGGCGGCGGCGGCGCAGATCCAGCTCGCGGTCCACGTCCTCGTCGGTGACGGGCAGAAGCTCGTACTCGGCGCTCAGACCCTTGTACTCGCCCACCGAAGCCTCGGGGCGGGTGGTGACCTTGGCGGTGAAGGTAAAGCCCTCGTCGCTGAGGTCCTGCAGCTCCACGGCGGCCTGATCGACGGGATCGATGCCGGCCTCTTCCACGGCGGCCTTATATGCGTCAGGGAAGGCAAAATTCACGGCGTCCTCATAGAACACGCCTTTGCCGTAATAGCGTTCGATGGTCTTTCTGGGCGCCTTGCCGGGACGCCAGCCCGGGATGCTGCGGAATTTCGAGACGTTCTTCTTATAGCTCTTCTGGACGGCCGCCTCGAATTCCGCCTGCTCGACGGCGATGGTCAGCGTCGTCTCGTTGACGCCGGTCTTTTCTGCGTTCTTCAAGATCATTTGTATTTTCCTCCGATATGGTTGGATACGACAGTCCGTCTGGGATCCGTAACTGATTTATTATATCATATCCCGAAGAAAAATACCATAGGTTTGTTCCAACATTTTGACAGTTTTTTTTCACAGGGACCCCGACCCCTTTGTGGTTTCCGCATACAAAGGCGTCCGCCGGCGTTTCGCGCGCCGGCGGACGGTGCCGTATGTCCTTCTCTCCGGCGCTGTTCCGCCGGGAACTTTTCACCTTCCGATCCGGAAGACCGCGCGCAGAACGGCGCTGACGAACCGTCCCGGCTTGACGACGACCACGTTCAAAGGCGTTTTCACCTCCCCCGTCCCGGCGGGCCTTTCCGGCCTCTCGGCTCATCCTATGCCTCCGGACGGCCGTGTGACACCGCGCCGCTATTCCTGACGGATGGCATCGATGGGCCGCATCCGCACCGCGGCCAGCGCCGGGACCACGCCGGCGGCCAGTCCCGCCGCAGCGGTGGCGCCCGCGGGCACCAGCACGGTCCCGGCAGTCAGCACGGGACGGGTCCCCAGGACGATCTCAAAGGCGG